>DAIOGX010000025.1:0-29256 GCA_036744995.1 Solirubrobacteraceae bacterium
CCTGGGTGAGCATGTCCAGGAACGGGACCTGGCTGACTGCAGCGGCGATCCTCTCGTCCGCGGCGGCTGCGGCGAGGGCATTCCCTCCGCCCATCGAGGAGCCGAATGTCGCGACCCGGTTGGGGTCCGCGCCCGGAAGGGAGCGGGCGAAGGCGATCGCCGCCGCCCAGTCCTCGAGCTGGCGGCGGGGGTGGAAGAGGTCCGGCTCGCCTTCGCTGTCGCCGAAGCCGCGGTGGTCGAAGACGAGCGCGGCGATGCCCGTCTCGGCGAACCGCTCGGCGAACGGTCCGAGCCCATCGCGGCGGGTGCCTGAGAGGCCATGAGCCATCACGACAATCGGCGTCTGCCCGGCGGTGCCGCAGGCAGGATAGAGCCAGGCTGCACAGTGCTCGGAGTTCGACGGGAAGCTGAGATCCTGACGTCGCATGGAGTCTGGTGGGTGGGCGGTCTCGGTGTGCATCTGCATCTCCCCTCGGTCACGGTCACTTTGGCCAGCGTGACGGAGCACGGCGGCGATGTCTGGCGGAAATCGGACCGGGCAGTCCCTCGCCGCTCGTTGTCTAAGCCGACCGTTGCGAAGCAGCCGTCAGGTGTGCGACATCCAGCCGACCTACCGCATAGTCGCGCCAGGGCGTCCGAAAAAGTGGCGGCAATTTCGGCTTCCCAAAGCCGAATATGGGAGTTAGTGGAGACGGTGGGAATCGAACCCACGTCCGCAATCGCGTGAGAATGGCATCTACGAGCGTAGCCGGCGCTCTGATCTCATCCCTCGCTCGCCTCGCCGGCGGGGTCGCGGGGGACCAGCCTCCTTGAGCTTCCCCGGCTTGGCGAAGGCGGACCGCACCGGGTGAGCCCGCTTTCTGATCCCGGCCTTCCCCGCCGCAGGCGAGCGGGGCCCGAGACCTCACTCACCTAGTGTTTGCTAGGCAGCGAGGGCGAATTCGTGAGAATCCGCACTTATGGTTTTCCCGGGTGTTTTACGAGGCCGCCCGGGCACCTCGACTCGCCACCACCCACACGAGCCGACCGCGTCGAAGCCTGTCGTCCCCGAGGATGTTCGTTACCGCTCCAGTGTAGCTTGGAGGGAGAGAGAAAAAAACGACGCGGTTCCAAGCCGCTTGAGGAACCCGCTTGGTCCGGCCCGAAAGCCTTTCTTCGTGGGTGGCGCGGCCTCACACCTCGGTGGCCTCGCTCTTTGCGGCTCGGTTCCGCGTCTGGACTCAAAGTAGCTCCACCCCGGGGCGATTGCAACCCCCTCGCGAGGACTACCCCGCACGTTCCGAAAAAAAGCGACTGTCGTTAGGCAACGCTTATCGGTCCTGCCACAATGGAGCTATGGATAGCGGCGACTTTTCCCTGCCCACGCCCACGCCCAGCGCCCCCACGCTCCCAGGCGGGCCATCGGCGGTGCTCGCTGCGCACCCCGGAGAGAACCCGTTCGGCGCGCCGACGCGCAAGACCAGTCCCGTGCGCAACCTGCGTAAGCGCATCGGCAGCGCGCTCGCGGCGGTCGGCGCGCTTATCGCGAAGTTCTTCGCAGCGATCAAAGGCGCGCTGCTGCTCCTGCCAAAGCTCAAGCTGCTGACCACGGCCGGCACCGCACTTATCTCGGTCGCCGCCTACAGCCTTTTTTGGGGCTGGGAGTTCGCGGCCGGCTTCGTGGTGCTGCTGTTCGTGCACGAGATGGGCCACGTGATCGCGCTGCGCCGGGAGGGCATCAAAGCAAGCGCACCCATGTTCGTGCCCTTCCTCGGCGCGTTGATCACTGCCAAGTCGCTCGGCGAGAACGCGCTCGCGGAGGCGCGCGTGGGGTTGGCCGGCCCGATCCTCGGCACGATCGGCGCGGGGGTGTGCCTGGTGATCGCCGAAGCCACTGACAGCGACATGTTCCGCGCGCTCGCTTACATCGGCTTCTTCCTGAACCTCTTCAACCTGCTGCCGGTGGTGCCGCTCGACGGCGGCCGCGCGATGGCGGCGATGGCCCCATGGATGTGGTTCGTCGGCCTGGGCGCAGTGGTGGCACTGGCTTTTGTGTTCCCCTCATTCATCCTTCTTATAATCATCTTTTTCGGCGGGTTGGAGGTCTGGCGGCGCTGGAAGCTGAGGGGCACCCGTTCGCTCGAGCAAGCCGCCTACTACCGCGTCTCGCCCCGCAACCGCCTGCTTGTCGGCGTCGTCTACATCGGCCTGATCGCCGTACTCGCATTGGGTATGGACGCAACCCACATCCTGAGCTCCAGCGGCCACAGCTTCCGCTCGATCTGAGGCGAGCTCACCACATGCGCGGCGCGTCGCTAGCGCCTGGCTTCGCGTATCCCGCGTTCCATATCCCGCTTGGTGTCCTTCTCGCGCAGCGACTGGCGCTTGTCATAGAGATCCTTGCCGCGGGCAAGCGCGACCTCGACCTTGGCGCGCGCGCCGGAGAAGTAGATGCGGGTGGGCACAAGCGTCAGGCCGCGCTCTTTTACGCGCGCGGTGATGCCGTCGAGCTCGCGCCGATGCAGCAGCAGCTTGCGCGGACGCTCAGGATCGTGGTTCTCACGCGAGGCGGGAGCGTAGGGAGGAATGTGGACGGAGTGCAGCCACAGCTCGCCGCCTGAGATCGCCGCGTAGCCATCCTTCAGCTGGGCGCCCGAGGCGCGCAGTGCCTTGACCTCGGTGCCCTCGAGCACGATTCCGCACTCCAGCCGCTCGATCAGCTCGTAGCGGTGTGAGGCGTAGCGGTTGGACGCCACGTCGCCCGCGCCGATCTTGCGCTTGCCTTGACCCTTCGCCATCGTCTGAGCCTAACCCGCTGGGCGATCTTCGATCGGCATCAGGTCCACCCGACCGCGGATCGAGTCCACGCGCGCCACACGCACTGCGATCGGATCGCCGAGGCGCAACGTCGCGCCGCTGCGCTCGCCGTGGAGGATCGTGCCCTGCTCGTTGATCTCCCACCACTCCCGCCCCTCGTCCCTCTCCTGCCCGCGGTGTCCGCCCCCGTGCGATGGACGCCGGCCCGATCCCCTGGAGCTCTTCCCTCCTTTCGAGCTGGCCCCCGGGCGCACCAGCGTCGGAGCACGCAGAACCCGCACCGGGAGCATGCCCTCGAACTCCGGCTGGCTCCCCTCCCCCACCGCGGTCCTCTCTCTCCGCCCGGAGCCGAAGGCGATGAAGGCCCCAGCGGAGATGAGGCCGGTTATCTCCCCGGAGAAGACCTGCTGGAGGCCGCCCTCGAAGAGCGTCTGCTCCAGCAGGAAGCAGCGGGCCATATCGTCGGCGTCGCGCTCGATGATCATCGCCTCGCGCTCGCGTTCGGAGGTCCACGCGCCCAACTCTGCGAGCTCCCTGGCGCGAGGCGCCATCTCTCCACCACCGACGGCCGAGAGCAGGGCGCGGTGGCAGACGAGATCGGGATAGCGTCTGATGGGAGAGGTGAAGTGGCAGTAGGCGCTCGAGTGCAGACCCGCGTGGCCGAGGTTCTGGGGGGTGTAGTAGGCCTGCTTCAGCGAGCGCAGGACCAGCGAGCTCAATGCCATGCGTCCACGTCCGGTGCGGCGCACGTGCTCATCCACCCGCCTGGAGATCGCGCCCACGAGCTCGGCGGCCTGAGTGGAGGACATATGCTCGGGAATGGGGGGAGTGGCGATGTCCAAGGAGGCGAGCTGATCGACCAGGCGCTCGATCCGCTCGGGTGTGGGGCGCTCGTGGACGCGATAGAGGCAGGGCACGTCGCGCTCCAGGAGCAGTCTCGCCACCGCCTCGTTGGCGGCGATCATCAGGTGCTCGATCAGGCGATGGGACTCGGTCTGCTCACGCCCGGAGATGGAGGCGACGTTTCCCTGATCGTCGAAGGAGAACTCGGGCTCCTCCGAATCCACCACGAGCGCCCCGCTGCGCTGACGCTTGCGCTGCAGCTCGGCGGCGACACGCCGGGCGATACCCAGAGACTCCCCCCAGGGCTCGGCGGCCTGCTCCTCTCTAGCGAAGATGCGGTCGACGCGCTCGTAGTCCAGACGCTGATCTGAGCGGATCAGCGAGCGGTAGAAGGAGGTGCGCTGCACCTGTGGGCCGTTCAGCTCGAGCTCGACGGTGACCGCGGGACGCTCAGCGCCGGGAATCAGCGAGCAGGCGTCGCTGGAGAGTGCATGCGGGAGCATCGGCTCGACGGCACCGGGCACATACACGCTGGTGGCCCGCCTGCGGGCCTCGCGGTCGACGAGTGAGCCCTCGGGCACATGGGCGGCCACATCAGCGATGTGAACCCACACACGGGTCCTGCCCTCGCCAAGGTCCTCGGCCGAGATGGCGTCGTCGAAATCACGGGCTGAGATGGGGTCGATCGTGAAGGTGGTCAGCCCGCGCAGGTCGCGGCGGGCTGCCTGGGACTGCCTGGCGCGCTCGCCAGCGCCTCGGGCCTCGCGCTCGACGGCCGGATCGAAGCCGCGCCTGAGGCCGCGATCGAGCATCAGGGCCTCGATCAGATCCACGGCCACGTCGGGACGGCCGAGAACCCGCAGGATGCGCGCGCCCGCGCCCTTCCCTGAGCGCCCCCGAGGGGACAGATGCACCAGCACCAGGTCCCCGGTGCGCGCCTCGCGACGGCCGTGCTCGGGCCGGGGAGAGCGCAGAACTATCCGCTCCGAGCCCCCACGACGTGGAGTCCCCGCAGAGCGCTCCTGGCGCGCGAACAGGGGCTCGGCGGTGAGGAAGCGACCGCTCCGCTGAAGTACAGCCACGACCGCGCCCGCGGGGGCCGGGACACTTGGCTCCTCCGAGTCGGCCCGCCTGCGGGAATGAGGGTTGCTCACTTGACTTTTGCGGCGAGCGTCCGCAATGCCACTTCCAGACCGTGCTCGGTGTCTACGCCGTGGGGCACGAGCACTTCGGGGATCACACCCGCGCCCTGTTTGACGCCGCCGCCGCCGAGGTTGCGCCCATTGGGCGTGAAGTACTCGCCCACGGTGATGTCCAGCGCGCCACCATTCGACAGCGGCTCCTCCTCCTGAAAGACACCCTTGCCAAACGTGTGCGTGCCTACGATCGTCGCGCGGTGGTAATCCTGAAGCGCGGCGGTGACGATCTCGGACGCCGAGGCGGTATTGGCATCGACGAGCACGACGACCGGAATCGAGGGGGAGATCGCGTCGCCCGTGGCGGTCAGCGTGTCGGTCGTCTGCGTGCGCCCGTGCATGGTGACGATCGTTCCCTTGGGGATGAAAATGCTCGCGATCAGTTGCGCCTCCTCGACCAGGCCGCCACCGTTGTCGCGCAGATCGAACACGATCCCACGGGCGCCCTCGTGCAACTCGTGTTCGACGGCTTCGCGTACTTCGCCATGGGCGCCCGGGCTGAAGGTAGCGAGCGCAACCACGCCCAGCTTGGTCCCGTGCACCACCTTCGTGACAGAGGCCACGACCGGCTCGGAGATGACCGCACGGGTGATCTGCAGGGTGCGAGTCTGTGCGTGATGAGCACCATGGCCCGGCTCCGCCCCTTCGATCTGGAGCGAGACGTTGGTGCCGGGTAGGCCCTTGATGAGCGCCGTGGCGACTTCCTGGGAGAGGCCCTTCAACGGACGCCCACCCACGCCGACGATGGTTTCTCCGGGCTTCAGCCCCGCATGGGCGGCTGGAGAGGAGTCGAAGACATGAGCAATGAACAGCCCATGGGCGACGACGGTTTCGGGTGCGACGGAGACACCGATGCCCGTGAAGTGGGGCGGTGCGTCGAATTCGCGATATTCGCTGGGGGTGAGGTAATGCGAAAAGCGATCACCCAGGCTCGCCACAACGCCCGAGATCGAGGCGTTGGAGAGCTGGCTCTTCGAGATCGGACGGTAGTAGTCGCTGGAGATCCGCGCGAGCGCTTCGTCGACGACCTGCGTCTGCTGGTTGGCCTCGAACGTGCTTCCCCGGGCGAACTTCGGCAGGTCTTCCGGATGGCCGCCGAGCCAGACACCGATCACGAGCACGATCGGGAGCAACGCGGTGAGCGCGAACGTCAGCGTCTGTCGTTTAGGAGCGGGCAAGGCCCCGTGAGCCTACGCGTCAAACGCGTAGGAAGCGCCGCAGAGACAGACCGGAGCCCGCGGCGGAGACCGCGATCGCGGAGCCCATGAGGATCGCTACGAGCAGCGGGAAGGCGATCATGTCGGGCTGGGAGATCAGCTTGACCGTGTTCGCCAGGGGGTCGACGAGCGTGACCTTGGCGAGCGCGAGCAGTCCGATCGCGCCGACCCCGCCGAGCGCACCGAGGAATAGGCCCTCGATGACGAACGGCCAGCGGATGAACCAGTCGGTCGCGCCCACGAGCTTCATCACCTCGACCTCCCGCCGGCGCGAGAACAGGGAGAGGCGGATCGTGTTCGAGATGAGTAGCATCGACGCGAGTACGAGCAGCCCGGCGAGCAGCGCCATCGTGATCTTGATGATGCGCGTGGCGGACAGGATCTGGTTTGTCTGCGCTTGGCGGTTCTGCACGGCGGCGATCGCCGGGTCGGTCACCAGACGCGTCCCGAAGGGACTCGACTGGTCGAGCTCTGAGCGCAGCGCGCCGGAATTGGCGGGATTGTCGGGGGTGACACGGAAGATGTCGGGCAGCGGGTTGTAGCCAATCAGCTGGAACGCCTGCGGGTTGAGCTTGCGCTCCTGTTCATAGCCGGTCTGCTTGGAAACGAACTGGACGCTCTTGACATGCGGCGCGCGTTGCAGCTCTTCACGCACGCGCACGACTTCCGCTGGGGTGGCGCTCGTGGTCAGGTCGACGTCGACGAGCACGCGCCCGCGCACGTCATCGGCGGCGCCATTGGTCGCCTCGACGACGGGAATGAACACGCCGAGCACGAGCGTCGTTACCAGTACCGAGGCGAGCGCGGCGAAGCTGGGGACCGCGTTGCGCCGCATCGAGCGAGTTGCCTCTTTCAAGAAAAAGCCGGGCTTCACCGCGCCTCCGATGAAGCCTTGGACCGAGCAGAGCTGGAACGCAGGGAGCGTCCTGTGCTCAGCAGATGAGCGATCGGGGACGACGCCATACGCAGCGTCCACGGTCTCATCGCGTTTCCTCACGCAAACGTTCGCCCAGCTCGGCGGTGTTCTCTTCGCGCGCGTACAAACCTGTCGCCTCGTCACGCACGATCCGCCCACGGCGCAGCTCGATCACGCGACGCCGCATGCGGTCGACCATCGCGTTGTCGTGGGAGGCCACGATCACGGTCGTGCCTGCGCGGTTGATGCGATAGAGCAGCTGCATGATCCCGATCGAGGTCTCAGGATCGAGGTTGCCGGTCGGCTCGTCCGCGAGCAACAGCGGCGGGTGACCCGCAAACGCGCGAGCTACGGCGACGCGCTGCTGCTCACCACCGGAGAGCTGGTGGGGATAGTTGTGGAGCTTGGTCGACAGCCCGGTGAGGCGCAGGATGTCGGGCAGCGTGGCGCGGATCTGCTTACGGCTTGCGCCTGTAACCTGGAGCGCGTAGGCGATGTTGTCGTAGACCGTGCGCGTTCCCAGCAGCTTGAAGTCCTGGAACACCACGCCGACGTTGCGCCGGTAGAAGGGAACCTTCTTGCGCTCGATCTGCGACAGGTCGCGCCCGGCGACGCGGATCGTGCCCTCACTGGGCTCGAGCTCCTTGATCAGCAGGCGCATGATCGTCGACTTGCCCGAGCCGGTCGGGCCGACGAGGAAGACCATCTCCTGGCGGCCGATCGCAAACGTGGCGCGCTCAAGGCCAATGCCACCGGGGCCGTAGAGCTTGGAGACGCCGCGGAACTCGACAACGGTGTCGCGCCCGGGCGCGACGGCGCGGCGCGGCTTTGAGTGCTCGTCGCGGCGCAGGACGCGCGCGGGCAGGGTGACGCTACGAGCGGGTCGAGTCAAGGTCTCAGTCGGTGACATATGGCCCGGGAGGGTAGCGTGGCAATGCCATCCCAACGAGGAAATCCCCTGCATGCAACGGGATTTGCAGGAACCCTCTAAGGTGAGCGCGATGGCCACGATCGAAACCACCACTGTCGGAGCGAACGGCCTGTCCGTGCACCAGATAGCCCTCCCGGGCACGCGCGCTCTGACCGTGCTCGTGGCGTTTGACGCGGGCGCGCGCAACGAGCGGGCTGAGGAGAACGGGATGGCCCATTTCCTCGAGCACCTCGTGTTCAAGGGCGGCGAGAAGTACCCGACATACAAGGACGTCAACGAGACGGCCGAGCGGTTGGGGGGCATGCTGAACGCCTACACCAGCCACGACCTGGTGGCCTTTCACATCACGGTCAGAGCGGAGAGCGCGCCGCAGGCAGTCGACCTGCTGAGCGACTTCGTCGGGCGCCCGCGGATCGACGCGGAGGAGCTCGACCGCGAGCGTGGTGTGGTCATCCAGGAGATCAACCGGGCCTATGACCAGCCCTCGACGGTGGCGGAGTACCTGATCGATGAGGCCGCGTTCGGCGAGCACCCGCTGGGGCGAACCGTGTTGGGAGGCGAGGAGAACCTGCGGAACTTCACGCGCGAGGGGATCGTCGCGTTCCGCGAGCGTCGCTGGGCGGGTGCACGCGGTGGCGCGTTCCTCGCGGGTAACCTCGAGCACCTGCCAGCGGAGGAGGAGCTCCAAGCCTGTTTCGCCCGTTTTCCAGCGCTTGAAGAGCCCGAGCCATACGTGCCAGCGCCGGAGTTCGAGCCCCAGACGCTGGTCGAGCAGCGCGACACCAACCAGTCGCACCTGCGAATGATCTACCGACCGGACGTGGACGTGACTGACGCGCGCGAACGCGCGGCCCTGTCGATTTACTCAACGCTGCTCGGCGGCTCGATGGGCTCGCGACTGTTCGAGGAGATTCGCGAGAAGCGCGGGCTGTGTTACTCGGTGAGCGCGCTCGCCCACGCATTTGCCGACGTGCCGATCCTCCAGCTCAGCTCGGGCCTCGAGTCGGCGAAGTGCATCGAGGCATACGCGCGAATGCGCGAGATTGTCGATGAACTGCGTACGGACGGGCCGAGGCAGGAGGAGGTGCAGCGGGCACGCGCATACGCCGCCGGGCGCATGGTGCTGGCGTTCGAGAACACCAACGCCGTGGCCCGCTACGCCGCGAACCAGCAGATCGTGTTCGGTGAGGACATCGACCCCGACGCGGCGATCGCCGCACTCGACGCGGTCACCTATGACGAGGTCCGGGAGATCGCCGCGGGCGTGGCGGACAACCTTGCCGTCGCCTGCGTAGGACCGCACGGCGCTGAGGAGTTCCGCTCCTAGCAGCGGGAATGCCGATCTCTTCCGGTGATCGGCGAATCCGTGGTCACAGAATCCCTGCTCGAGCAGACATGTGAGACGAATGGACGGTCGACAGGGTCGACAGATGCGTAGCGATCTCGAGCTGCTCGCGGCAAGCCTGTCCGAGCCCGAGGCGTTTGGCGAGTTCTATCGCCGACACGAGCGGGCGATCCTGTTCTACATGCTGCGCCGCACTGGGCGGGCCGAACTCGCGGCGGACCTGACCGCCGAGGTCTTCGCCGCGGCACTCGAGGCCTGCCATGCGCACAAGGCCAAGCTCCCTGAAACCCCGGTCGCATGGCTGTTCGGGATCGCTCGCAACAAGCTCGCCGACAGCTATGCCCACGGTCGGATCGAGGACGACGCGCGCCGGCGCCTGGGGATGGAGCCGATCGCGCTGGGCCGCGAAGACCTTGCGCTGTTGCAGCTTGCCGAGCACGATGATTACGCCGCGGACATGCTCGCGAGCCTCCCAGCCGATCAACACGCCGCGGTCGAGGCGCGTGTCCTACAAGAGCGCTCCTATCCGGAGATCGCAACTGAGTTGCGCTGTTCAGAGTCAGTCGTACGCAAGCGCGTGAGCCGCGGTCTGGCGACCCTACGAACACGGATACAGGAGAGCATATGAACAGGCGCCCCGCAGAGCCAGTCCTGCTTCCCGAGATCGAGCGAGAGTTGTTGCGCGCAGCTCGACGACAGCTCGATGATGAACACCTGCGTATGCGCCGCGTGCGCGCCGGGGCGCTCGCCGTCGCCATCACGCTCCTGCTCACGCCACCGTCGGCTGCCGCACTTACGGTGTCGCCCAGCATCGGCACTCAGATCATCGCGCGTGGCATCTAAATCCGCTAAGCGCAGCAGGTCCGTTCAGCCGGCTCAGGACCTCCCGGCCCGAAACGGATGGCGAGGAATCCTTGGAAACCGCCACCCCAAATCGAAGACCAGCTCGATTATCGAGCTGGTCGTGATCGTCGCTGTCGCGATTGGCCTCGCGCTTGGTATTCAGGCCTTCCTCATCAAGCCAGTCAAGATTCCCAGCGGCTCGATGGAGCCGACGCTCGAGATCGGCCAGCGTCTGCTGGTGAACCGCATCGGGATGCGCATCAATGGACCGCACGTCGGGGAGATCGTCGTCTTCCGTCCCCCGGAAGGAGCCGATAATGAGCAATGCGGGCGGTTGGCGGCGACGTCCCCGATTCTTCTCAGGAAGGCGGCCTGCGACCAGACCAACCCGAAGGAGAACACGAGCGTCTATTTCATCAAGCGGATCGTCGCCGGACCAGGAGACGTCATCTACATCAAGGAAGGGCACGTCTTTCGCGAGGCCGCTAGAACGAGCACGTTCGTCCCCGAGCAGGATCCCTACATCGCGCCATGCGGAGAGGTCAGGGAGTGCAGCTTTCTGACGCCGATCAAGATCCCTCAAGGCCACTGGTTCATGATGGGAGACAACCGCGGGGACTCCGATGACAGCAGGTTCTGGGGGCCAGTACCGACAGCATGGATCATTGGTGGGGCCTTCGCCACCTACTGGCCCCCGGACCGCATCGGGATCTTCTAGCCAATCGCGACCATCCGGTCGATCGGCACACGCGCGCGCCTTGCGATCTCCTCGGGAACGCGGACCTCGTACTTGTTCTCGCGCAGCGCGTCGCGGAGCTTGGGGAGAGTGATCATCTTCATGTACTGACAGCTCGCCTCGGGGTTCGCGGGAATGAACTCCGTGCTGGGGGCGGCCATGCGCAGGGGGTGGAGCATGCCGACCTCGGTGGCGACGACCACCTGCTCGGGGCCGCCCTCGTGTTCTGTGGACTCGGCGTACTTCAGCATCCCTCCGGTTGAGAGCATGTGCACGCCCTCGGCCGAGACGTCGCCGGCGGCGACGTACTCCATCACGCTCGTCGAGCAACCGCACTCGGGGTGGATCAGGAAGTCGGCGCCGGGGTGCGCGGCGCGCGTGGTTTCGATGTCGGCCGGGCGGATGCCGGCATGGACATGGCACTCGCCGTCCCACACATGCATACGCCGGGCGGGCGGGGATATCATTTTCTCGACGTAGGCACCCAGCCACATGTCGGGGCCAAACAGGATCTCGGTGTCCGGGCCGTGCGTCTCGTAGATGTGGCGCACGACATCCACGGCGTTGGCCGACGTGCAGACGTAGTCGGTCAGCGCC
Organism: Solirubrobacteraceae bacterium; assembly: GCA_036744995.1. Lineage (GTDB taxonomy): Bacteria > Actinomycetota > Thermoleophilia > Solirubrobacterales > Solirubrobacteraceae > Palsa-744. The sequence goes on from DAIOGX010000025.1 coordinate 11,421, forward strand.
TTGACTTCGGCCGTGGTGTTCACGTACATCACGACGACGCCGTCCGGGTACTGCTCCTTCCAGGCGGCGAGCTGGTCGAAGTCGATCGAGTCGGCCAGCGAGCAGCCGGCGTCGAGGTCGGGGATCAACACGGTCTTCTCCGGACATATGATCGAGGCGGTCTCAGCCATGAAGTGCACGCCGCAGAAGACGATCGTCTCGCCCTCGGCCGCGGCCGCCCTGCGCGACAGGCCAAGCGAGTCGCCCACGTAGTCGGCCACTTCCTGCACCTCGGGCACCTGATAGTTGTGCGCGAGGATCACCGCGCCGCGCTCAGCCGCGAGCGCGCGCACCTCTGCCTGCATCCTTGCGATCTCCTCGCTCGACAGAGCCGGGTGCGAGCCCGCTGTGGGGGCCATTGGCAATGTCGGAGCCATGGGCAGGTTCATGGCAACACCTCCAGGAGCAGGGAAAGATCCAAGGCGGGCGCCGAATGAGTCAGTGCGCCCATCGAGATCCATTCTACTCCGGTCTCCGCGCGCGCCCGGAGCGTCTCGAGCGTCACACCGCCACTCGCCTCGAGCTCCGCGCGGCCCCCAACTCGAGCGACGGCGGCGCGCAGTTGCGCGTCGTTCATGTTGTCCAGCAGCAACCTCGGCGCTCCGGCGGCGAGCGCCTCGTCGATCTCCTGGGGGTTGCGCACCTCGACCTCGAGCGTGTCCGCGAGCTCGGGGGTCGCCTCGCGCACGCGGGCGACCGCCTGCGCGATGCCGCCGGCAGCGACGATGTGGTTCTCCTTGATCAGGATCGCGTCGTACAGCCCGGCGCGGTGGTTGCATGCCCCGCCAGCGGCCACCGCCGCCTTCTCGAGCGTACGCAGTCCAGGGTTCGTCTTGCGCGTATCGAGCACCTTCGCCCCGGTACCCTGCACCGCGCGGGCGGCACGGGCGGCGATCGTCGCCACGCCCGACAGGTGGCCGAGGAAGTTCAGCGCGGTGCGCTCCCCCGTGAGCAGCGCGCGCGCCTTCCCTTCGACCGTCATCACCGGGCCGCCCTGCTCACGCCATCGACCCTCCTGCACCAGGCGCTCTGAGCGCGCGTCGCGATCGAGCAGCGCGAACGTCACCTCGGCCGCGCCCAATCCGTAGATGACCCCCGGGACCTTCTGTGTGATCAGCGCCCGCGCGTGTGTGTCCTCGGCGACTGTTGCGTTGGTGGTGACATCCCCGGCGCCCACATCCTCGTCGAGCGCCCGGCCCACGACTGCGTACAGATCGTCGTATTGCACTATGCGGCCTCGAGCAGGTAGGCCCTTACGAACCCATCCAGATCCCCGTCGAGCACGCGCTGGACATCTCCCATCTCCACATTCGTGCGGTGGTCCTTGACCATCGTGTACGGGTGCAGCACGTAGGAGCGGATCTGCGAGCCGAAGTTGACGTCCTGCGCCTCGCCCTTCTCGCGCGCGATCTCTTCCTGGCGTTCTCGCTCCCGCTTCTCGAGCATCTTCGCGCGCAGCATCGCCATCGCGGTCGCGCGGTTCGACGATTGCGAGCGCTCGTTCTGGCACTGTACGACGATGCCCGTCGGGCGGTGCGTGATGCGCACAGCCGAGTCGGTCTTGTTCACGTGCTGCCCGCCTGCACCCGAGGCGCGGTAGGTGTCAACCTGCAGATCGTCCTCATTGATCTCGATCTCGCCAGTGTCTTTCACGACCGGGGCGACCTCTACCCCAGCGAAGCTCGTCTGGCGGCGGTGGGCCGAGTCAAACGGGGAGAGCCGCACGAGCCGGTGCACGCCGCGCTCTGCGCCGAAGAGCCCGTAGGCGTTCTCACCCGCGACCTTGAACGTAGCCGACTTGATGCCCGCTTCCTCCCCCGCGCTCGCCTCCAAGAGCTCGGTCTGAAAGCCGCGCCGCTCCGCCCAGCGCATCTCCATGCGCAACACCATTTCCGCCCAGTCCTGCGCATCGGTTCCCCCCGCGCCGGCGTTCACGCTGACGAGCGCGTCGCCTGAGTCATAGCGCCCGGAGAACAGCCGCTGCTCCTCGAGCGTCGCCAAGCGCTCCTCGACCGAGGCGATCTGCTCGTCCACCTCGCCCTGCAACGACTCCTCCTCGGCGGCCATTTCGGCCAGCCCGTCGAGGTCCTCAACGTCGCTCTGAAGCGCGCTGAACGTATCCAGGCGCTTGGACGCGCGCGCGTGCTCGGCCGAGACGGCGGCGGCCCGCTCGGAGTCCTCCCAGAATCCCTCAGCCCCCATCTCCGTCTCGAGCGCCGCCACGCGCTCCTTCAGCTCTTGCGGGTCAAAGATAATCCGCAAGCAGCTTCAACTGCTCACGGATTGCCGCGAGACGCTGCGGAGTCGACTCGCTGGGGATGGTGGTTGCCATCCCTCTACGCTACCAGCGTGCGACCGCCGCGCTAAGACCCGTGGCACTTCTTGAACTTCTTGCCGCTCCCGCACCAGCACGGGTCGTTGCGGCCGACTTCATGCTCGTGGTCCACAACACGCTGCTCGACGACGGGCATCGCTTCGGGCTCCTCGCCCTCCGGGGCATACCCCTGCGCGGGGTGGGCGGGATCCGATCCCGCCGCGGCCGCGGCGGCCGCAATCGCGCCCGCGCCGACGGCGCTGCGACCGCCGGAGTACGAGACGCGGCCCGCGCGCGTGGAGCTGCCGCCGGGAGCGAAGGGAGATATTTGCCCGCCCGTCCCGCCTGCACCGCCACCGTTCTGACCGTTCTGGCCCTCGACGTTGACCTGCACGTTGAAGATCATTCGCGCGTAATCCGCCCACACGCTGTTCATCAAGTCGCCAAACAGCGTGAACGCTTCGTTCTTGTACGCGACGAGCGGATCAATCTGGGCGAAGCCGCGCAGATGAATACCCTCGCGCAGATAGTCCATGTCGAACAGGTGCTCGCGCCAGCGCTCGTCGATGATCTGCAAGAGCAGGAAGCGCTCGAGCGCGCCCATCAGCTCCTCGCCCAACTCCTCCTCGCGCGCGTTGTAGCGCTCGAGCGCAAGCTCGGTAATGCGGTCCGTCAACGAGCTGCGATCGACCGTCTCGGGGTTGAGGTCCTCGTCTGAGAGGTCGAGTGGGAAGAACTGCCCGAGCGCGGTGAACAGCCCGTCGAGGTCCCAGTCCTCCATGAAGTCACCCGGCGTGTACTGGTCAATCGTGCGCTCGATGACGTTCAGGACCTCCCGGCGCGCCTCCTCGCCGATGCTCTTGCCCTCCAGCACCTCGTCGCGGTAGGCATAGATCACACGGCGCTGCTCGTTCATCACGTCGTCGTACTCGAGCACGCGTTTTCTGATCAGGAAGTTCTGCTCCTCGACCTTCTTCTGCGCTTTCTCGATCTGTTTGGAGAGCATCCCCGCCTCGATCGGTTCCTCGTTGCCCTCCTCATCGACTCCCCCTAATTTGTCGAGGATCCGGTAGATGCGGTCGCCCGCGAACAGCCTGACCAGGTCGTCCTCGGCAGACAAAAAGAAGCGCGACTCGCCCGGGTCGCCCTGGCGCCCTGAGCGACCGCGTAGCTGGTTGTCGATCCGCCGCGACTCGTGGCGCTCGGTCCCGCAGATGAACAGCCCGCCCGCAGCCATCACGCGCTCGCGGTTCTCCTGGACTTTCCGTTCGACCTCAGGCAGCGCCTCGCGCTGTCTGCGCTCGTAGGACTCTGGGTCCTTCGTCTGCTCGACCCCTTCCTTGGCAAGCTCGAGAGCCACGAGGTGCTCGGGGTTGCCGCCCAGCTTGATGTCCACGCCGCGGCCGGCCATGTTCGTCGCGATCGTGACCGCGCCCGGCTGGCCCGCCTCGGCGACGATCTCCGCCTCGCGCGCCGCGTGCTCGGGCTTGGCGTTCAAGACCTCGTGCGCGATCCCGCGCTGCTTCAGCCGTTCAGACAGGAGCTCTGAAACCTCGACCGAGATCGTCCCCACCAGCACCGGCTGCCCATTCTCGTGGCGCGCGGCGATCTCTTTGACGACCGCGTTCCACTTGCCCTCTTTCGTCTTGTACACCTGATCGTTGCGGTCCGCACGAACCATCTCCATGTTCGTCGGTACCTGCACAACTGGCAGCTCATAGATCTTCATGAACTCGGTCGCCTCGGTCAGCGCCGTGCCGGTCATGCCCGCGAGCTTGTCGTATAGCCGGAAGTAGTTCTGGTAGGTGATCGTCGCGAGCGTCTGGTTCTCCTCCTGAACTGAGACCCCCTCCTTCGCCTCGATCGCCTGATGCAGCCCCTCCGACCAGCGCCGGCCATCGAGGATGCGCCCGGTGAACTCGTCGATGATCTTCACTTCCCCGTCGATCACCGCGTAGTCGACATCGCGCTTGTACAGCGCCTCCGAGCGCAGCGCCTGGATCAGGTGGTTGACGAGATGGCCGTTCTCCGCCCGGTACAGGTGGTCTAGACCGAGAAAACGCTCGGCCTTGGCGACTCCCTGCTCTGAGATCGAGACCGTCTTGTGCTTCTCGTCGATCTCAAAGTCGAAGTCCGCCATGAACTGCTTCTTCGAGCGCGGGTCCATCCCTTCCGGGGTTTTGCCCACCACCATCTGCGGGGCGAGACGCGCGAACTTGACATACAGGTCGGCCGCCTGTTCGGGCGCGCCGGAGATGATCAGCGGCGTGCGCGCCTCATCGATCAAGATGTTGTCGACCTCGTCGACAATGGCAAAGGCATGCCCGCGCTGTACCTTTTCGCTCAGGTCCTTTGCCATGTTGTCGCGCAGGTAATCGAAGCCCAGCTCAGAGTTCGTCCCGTATACGACATCGCAGGCGTACGCGCTCTGCTTCTCCTCATAGGGCTGCATGTTCTGAAGCACGCCCACCGTCACGCCGAGCGCGTCGTAGACCGGGCTCATCCATTCCGCGTCGCGTCGCGCCAGGTAGTCGTTGACGGTCACCAGATGCACGCCCTTACGCTCGCCGGACTCCTTGTCTCGCACCGCCAGCGAGTTCAGCACGACCGCGAGCGTCGCGGTCAGCGTCTTGCCCTCGCCGGTCTTCATCTCAGCGATCTGCCCGTCGTGAAGCGCCATCGCGCCGATCAGCTGCACGTCGAAATGGCGCATCCCCATCGTGCGCTTGCCCGTCTCGCGCACGATCGCAAAGCACTCGGGGAGCAGGTCATCGAGCGACTCTCCGTCGCGCGCGCGCGCGCGCAGCGCGTCCATCCGCTCGCGCAGCTCCTGATCTGAGTCGTGTTCCAGCTCCGCCTCGAACGCACCGATCAGCGCCACGCGCTTCTGGTAGGTCTTGAACTTCTTCGCCTCGCCGACGTTCAGCGCGCGATCGAGCAGGGAAGGCATGCGCCAAGGATAGCTCCCGCCGGCTCACCGCCGATCCGCTAGCAACCGGCCTGTGGCCGACGCCCTACCTCAGGTTCTTAGCCGGCCATTCAGGCCGAAGACTGCGACGCGGTGCGGGCAATCGCACGGGCAGCTTCGCTGGCCGATCTCCGATCGCTAGCGGCAGCGTGCGCCTCGCGGCGGTGGCGACGTTTGTCGCGGTGACGCTTTACCTGGCGCGCCAGCTCGTCGACGACGAGGTTCAACGAGTGGAGCATCTTCGGCGAGGAGTCGTGTGCGCGCAGCGTCACGCCCTTCAGATACAGCGTCGCCTCCGCGACCTCGCAGTCGGCAACCCGTGGGTTGGGCTCCTTGAAGATCTCGATCTCCAAGCGGGCGAGGTCTGAAACCTGCCGCGCGACCTTGTTCAGGCGACGTTCCGCATGCGTGCGGATCTCTGCGGTGACCGGGACATTGCGACCCTTGATGTCAATTTGCATCACAGGCTCCCTTTGGTCGGCTTTCTGTTTAGACGCCAGTGATGCTACGCCGATCAGAGGACGTTTACCAGGGGAGTTCCCCGCAAGATGGTGGGACAATCCGCCGAGATGAGGTCCGACTCCCTGCACCGAGGACGCCTCCCGCGATGAGCCCCAATCTCTACTGGACGGCCAGTCCAGGCGTACTGATCGGCGCCGTAATCGTCGGCGGCGCCTACATCAGCCGTTGGCGAAAGGTGCGCCTGGGGCCCACGCCGCGCCGCACGGCCGAGGCGCCCATATGGCGACTGTGCTGTTTCATGGCCTCCGTATTGGTGGCGTTGGTAGCGCTGATCTCCCCTCTGGATGGGCTCGCCGATCAGCTGTTCTTCATGCACATGGTCCAGCACATGCTGCTGCTCGACATCGTGCCGATCCTCGCGATCCTCGGTTTCACAAAGGTGATCCTGCGGCCCGTAACGCGCGTCGTGCGCGACCTCGAGCGCCAGGCGGGCCCGCTTGCGCACCCCGCCTTCGCGGTCGTCCTCTATGTGGTCGTGATCTGGATTTGGCACATCCCCGCCGCGTACGACTACGCGGTGACCCACCCAGAGGTGCACGTTCTGGAGCACATCAGCTTCGTGATCGTCGGCTCGCTCTACTGGTGGCATCTGCTGTCGCCGATCCGGGCGCGCCTGCGCCTCGACGGTATGGGCCCCGTCGTCTACATGGCCTCCACCAAGCTGTTCGTCGGCGCGCTCGGCATGGGCCTCGCCTTCGCCCCCACCGCGCTCTACCCCTACTACGTCCACCACGCGCGCGTGTGGGGGATCTCCGCCCACGACGACCAGTCGATCGCCGGTCTGATCATGGCCGTCGAGCAGTCGTTGGTGATGGGCGTCGCGCTGGTCATGCTGTTCATGCGAGCGCTGTCGGAGTCAGAGCGCGAGCAGCAGCGGCGCGAGCGCTACGAGGTCGCTTGATCGGAGGAGATTCCTCAGCTCTAGCTCTGGCGCGGACGCAGGCTCTTGAGGATCCCTGAGTGACCTTGAATGGCGCCGATCAGGATCGACTCCCCCGCCACCTCGGTACCGGGGAACACGATCGTCTCGCGCAGCTGCGCCCGATCACCGATCCGGGCACCGTCACCCAGCACGAGCGGCCCCATCAGGCGCACGTCCGCGCCGATCTGAACGTCGCGCCCGATCCATGCGGGCCCTTCGACCTCGGTGTCCTCTTTGATTGGAGACCCGCCCACCCCGCCGGCGACGATCACGCCCGGGCTCACCTCCTCGCCTGCCATCTCCAGGTGCAACTTTCCCTCCAGCGCGTCAAACGTGCCCTGGCGCAGCTCGGTCAGCGAGCCCACGTCGTTCCAGTATTCGTCGATCTCGTGAATGTAGAACGGCACGTCGCCTGAGAGCAGCGCCGGAAAGACGTCTTGGGCCCAGTCGGCAAACGGCCGCTCGGGGAAGTAGTCGAAGACCCGCGGGTCAAAGATGTAGATGCCGCAGTTGCCGAGGTCCGACAGTGCCTCCGCAGGCGCGGGCTTCTCCTGAAAGCCGGTGATCCGCCCGTCGCGGTCGTGCAGCACGACACCGAACTCGCGCGTGTCCGGCACCCGCTTGACCGCCAGTGTGGCGACCCCGCCAGCCGTGTGGTGTCTCGAGACAAACGCTCCCAGGTCGATGTCCGTGAGCGCATCGCCCGAGATGACGAGAAACGGCTCGTCCCCGAAGAAGTCAGCGCACGCGCGCACGCCCCCGGCGGTGCCGAGCAGCTCCGGCTCGTAGCGATAGGACAGGCGTTCGCCGAAATGCTCGCGGATCGAGTCCGGGAAGTAGTGCAGGTTGGCGATCGTCTGCTCGAAGCCGTGCCTGTCGAGCAGGTCGATGATGTGCTCCATCACCGGTCGGTCGAGCACCGGCACCATCGGCTTGGTGATCTCATACGTCAGCGGGCGCAGGCGGGTGCCGAGCCCCGCCGCAAGGACCATCGCTCTCATCGTGGTGGCTGCCGGCCTCGCCTAGTAGCGGTAGTGGTCGGCCTTGTACGGGCCGTCGACGGGCACGCCGATGTAGGCGGCCTGCTCGTCGGTGAGCCGCGTCAACTTCACGCCGAGCGCGTCGAGGTGCAGGCGGGCGACCTTCTCGTCGAGATGCTTTGGCAGCACGTAGACCCGCTTCTCGTACTCGTCGTTCTTCGTGAACAGCTCGATCTGGGCGATCGTCTGGTTTGAGAACGAGTTGCTCATCACGAAGCTCGGGTGGCCCGTGGCGTTACCGAGATTCAAGAGGCGCCCCTCGGAGAGCATGATGATCGCGTGCCCGTCGGGGAAGACCCACTTGTCGACCTGCGGCTTGATGTTCACACGCTCGATGCCCTCGATGCGCCCGAGGCCGGCGATGTCGATCTCGTTGTCGAAGTGACCGATGTTGCCGACGACCGCCTGGTGCTTCATGCGCCCCATGTCCGTCGCGGTGATGATGTCCTTGTTGCCGGTCGTGGTTATGAAAATGTCGGCGCTTTCGATCACTTCGTCGAGCGTTTTTACCTCGTAGCCCTGCATCGCCGCCTGCAGCGCGCAGATCGGGTCGATCTCGGTGATCACCACGCGCGCGCCCTGGCCGCGCAGGGATTCCGCGCAGCCCTTGCCGACGTCGCCGAAGCCGCAGATCACGGCGACCTTGCCGCCGATCATCACGTCTGTAGCGCGGTTGATCCCATCGATCAATGAGTGACGGCAGCCGTAGAGGTTGTCGAACTTCGACTTGGTCACCGAGTCGTTCACGTTGATCGCCGGGAACAGCAGCTCGCCGCGCTCGACCATCTCATAGAGACGGTGCACACCGGTCGTCGTCTCCTCGGTCACGCCTTTGACGCTTTGGCCGAGCTTCGTCCAGCGCTGCGAATCCTCGCTCAGCGAGCGCCGAAGCAGCGCGAGGACCACCTGGAACTCCTCGGAATGGATGAGTCCGTCACCATCCATCCCGTCTTCGTCGACCTCGGGGACTGCCCCGGCGGCCTCGTACTCGGTGCCCTTGTGCACGAGCAGCGTCGCGTCGCCGCCGTCGTCGAGGATCATGTTTGGCCCATCCTCCCCGGGCCAGAGGATCGCCTGCTCGGTGCACCACCAGTACTCCTCGAGCGTCTCGCCCTTCCAGGCGAACACGGGGATGCCGCGGGGATCCTCGGGCGTGCCCCCGGGGCCGACCGCGACCGCGGCCGCGGCATGATCCTGGGTGGAGAAGATGTTGCAGCTGCACCAGCGGACCTCGGCGCCGAGCGCCGTGAGCGTCTCGATCAGCACGGCCGTCTGGATCGTCATGTGCAGCGAGCCCATGATGCGCGCGCCCTCCAGCGGCTGCTCGGCCGCAAACTCAGCACGGATCGCCATCAGTCCGGGCATCTCGTACTCGGCGAGCGTGATCTCCTTGCGGCCGAAGTCAGCGAGCGTGAGGTCGGCGACCTTGAAGTCATTCGTGGTCGTAGGAGCGGGTGCGGTGGGGGTCATGGGTGCGGTGGGAGTCACTGCTGACATGACGAAGCCTCCTGTCGGGTCAGGTGAGCGCCCTTGCTGCAGAGATAACGGGCCGAGCGTGGCGGATTACAGCCCGTCGCAGCGCTCCTCGGCCGCCTCGGAAGGTAGCACACAGTCCTGGCGGTCTAGCGCTCGGCAAGCGCCGCCTTGAGCTCGTCGAGGACCGTGACGGGTCCGGGATCGATCCCTCGCAGGGTCGCGAGATAGATCGAGACGAGGTCGCCAAGCAAGACGAGCGAAATCACCCGCTCGATCGCCGTCTGCCCGCGCGTCTCCAACCGGAAGCTGGCCGCGGCGTTGTCGGCGATCAGGCGCTCGGTCAGGTCCATCCGCTCCTTCACGCGGGGGTGAGCGTCGGAGTCGTCCAGGAAAACCGCCGAGAAGCGTCCGAGCTCGCGCGCGCCCTCCCAGCCCACGATCTCGTTGTGGTCGAGCTCGGGAAGCTCGTTGGAGAAGCTCGGCTGCTTCGCGTTCTCGTTGATCTGCGTCTTCCAGCGGTAGGCGATCGGGGTCGTCAGCCCAGCGCCGACGACCACCGGGGTTGTGCCGAGGAGACCACGGGCGATCTCCTTCGCCAACGAGTCCTCCGGCGCGTCCGGGCCCCACTCGGCCACCAGCTGCTCGGTGTGTGAGGCGGCCACGTCGATCTCCGAGGTCAACCTCGGTCCCGCTCCGCATTGAGCCGCGACCTCGAGCGCCGCGACGGTCATGTAGGCAACCGCGGCTCGCGGCTGAAAGCCGCCGGGCAGTGGGATCAAGGGCACGCCGTCGGCGCGGGCCATCTCGGCCAGCCGCCCCCCCGTCGTAACGACCGTGCGTCGGGCACCGAGCGCGCCGGCCGACTCGTAGCAGGCGAGCGTCTCCTCGGTGTTGCCCGAGTAGCTCGCGCACAGCACCATCGTGTCCGGTGTGGTCCACGGCGGGAGGCCATAGGCACGGGTCACGAAGATCGGCCGCGACGCGTGGTCTCCCAGCGCCGCGCGCGCCAGCGCGCCCCCGATCGCCGAGCCGCCCATCCCGGCGACGACCAGGCCAGCGGAGGTGTCCCAATCCTCCATGATCGCCGACTCCACTCGCCACAGCGCGTCGCGCAGGTGATCGGGCAGGGCGAGCACGTCCGCCAGCTGGCCGGTGGAGTCCACGCCCGCGATAGCCTCGCGCGAGAGCGCCGCATCGGCCGTGGGGATGGCGGTTACGCCGCCTTCACTCATCTGTTGCTCGCCTCCTGTTGGACTTTGGGGACTGGGAAGACCGCTTTGGGCTAGAACTTGATCGCGCCGTCGGGCAGCGTGACACCAGGGAAGATACGCGCACCGCGCGCGATCACGTTGTCCGCCCCCACGGTCACGCCCTCGCCGAGCACCGCCCCGCCGACGATCTCGCTCCGCGCTCCGACGCGTGCGCCCGCGGCGACGATGCAGTCGCGCAGCGTACAGCCCTCGCCAATCTCCGCGCCGGTCATGATCACCGCGCGCTCCACAGTCGTGCTCGCTCCGATGCGAACGCCCTGCCCGAGGACCACCAGGCTGCCCACATGCGCGCCCTGCGCCACGTGCACGCCACGCTCGAGCACGGCCGGGGGTATCACCCGACCGTGCACCTCGGCGCTCTCGTCAACCGCCAGGTAGCCGCTCCCGAGGCGCTCCGTGACCGCGGTGGCGACGTTGCCCTCGATGATGTCGAATGTCCCCTGCAGATAGCGCTCGGGGGTGCCAATGTCGAGCCAATAGCTCTCCGAGGGGAACCCGTAGAGGCCATCGCCGATCAGCCGTGGCCACACCTCGCGCTCGATCGATACGTTGCGCTCCGCCGGCACCAGATCGAGGATCTCGCGCTCCAGCACATAGGCGCCGGCTGAGATCAGGTTCGTATCGATCTGGTCAGAGCCCGGCTTCTCCACGAAGTCCCGCACCGAACGGTCATCCTCGAGGTGCACGAGGCCATAGGCGGTTGGGTCAGCGACCGGCACGAGCGCGAGCGTGGCCCGCGCCCCGGTCGCTTCGTGCTGAGCGATCTGCTTCGTCAAGTCGATGTCAGTGAGCACGTCGCCGTTGAGCATCAGAAAGCGCTCGTCGAGCAACGATTCGGCGAACTTCAGCGCGCCCGCCGTACCTCGCGGGTCGGGCTCCTCGACGTAGCGCAGGCGAATCCCCAGGCCGGAGCCCTCGCCGAGCACGTTACGCAGGCTCGTGGCGAGGAACCCGCAGGACATGATCACGTCGTCGATCCCATGCCGGCACAGCCACTCGAGCATGAACGAGATGAACGGTCTGTCCACCAGCGGCACGACCGGCTTGGGCACGGTAGTGGTCAAGGGACGCAAGCGCGTGCCCTCTCCGCCGACGAGGATCACGGCCTGCATGACTAGAGTCCTTGCGCTGAGATCCAGTCAGCGCGTCCGATCGGCATGCTCGCCCTCGAGGCTCGACCTGACGGGCCTTGAGCTCTCATCGCCGTCCGATCCCCTCGTAGAGCAACCCCGCTCCACGCACGGCATCCGGGTCCAGGGCATTGCGTCCGTCGATCACCAACGTCCCGCTCATCGCCTCGGCGACCTGCCGCCAGTCCAGCTGTATGAATTCGGGCCACTCGGTCACCAAGACTACGGCGTCGGCGTCACGCACGGCATCCAGAGGCGATTCGGCGAATCGGATCCCACTGACCAGTTGGCGCGCCTGCTCCTCTGCCACGGGGTCATATGCGGCGACCGTGGCTCCGTCGGCATTCAACCGCGCGGACAGCACGAGCGATGAGGCCTCGCGCATGTCGTCGGTGTTCGGCTTGAAGGCCAGCCCCAGTAGCGCCACGCGCCTGCCGACGAGACCTCCGAGGTGCTTGTGCAGCTTGCCGATCACTCGCCGCTTCTGCAGCTCGTTGACCTCGATCACGGCCGTGAGGAGCTGGAAGTGATAGCCCGAATTGCCCGCGAGCTGCTTCAGCGCGTCGACGTCCTTGGGAAAGCAGCTGCCGCCGAAGCCGATCCCGGCCTGCAGGAACTTCGGCCCGATGCGCTCGTCCAGTCCCATCCCACGCGCGACCTCAACGACATCGGCGTCGACCTCCTCGCAGACGTTTGCGATCTCGTTGATGAACGAGATCTTCGTCGCCAGAAACGCATTCGAAGCCAGCTTGACCATCTCCGCGCTCGAGACGTCGGTGCGCACCAGGGGTGCCTCGAGCGGGGCGTAGAGCTCGACGACCGCGTCGCCCGCCCAATCGCCTGAGTCGCCCACCACGACGCGATCGGGATGCAGGAAGTCTTCCACGGCTGAGCCCTCCTTGAGGAACTCCGGGCAGGAGACGTAGCGCAGCCCGCCCTTGCCCTGCTCGCCAAAAATCCGCTGAATCGCCGAGCCCGTTCCGCACGGCACCGTCGACTTCATCACCAGCGCGTGCTCGTCAGAGGCGGGAATCTCATCCACGACTGCGTGCACCGCCGAGAGGTCAGCGTCGCCGGAGTACGTGGGCGGGGTACCTACAGCGACAAACAGCAGCCGCGCGTGCTCCAGCGCCTGGCCCATATCGGTGGAGAAGTGCAGCCGATCCCGATTCTTTGCCAGCAGCGCCTCGAGGCCCGGCTCGTAGATGGGCACCTCGCCGCGCTTCAGACGCTCGACCTTCTCGGCGTCGATGTCGACGCACCACACCTCGCTGCCGAGTTCGGCGAAGCCGGCGGCGGTCACCAGCCCGACATAGCCGGTGCCGATCACCCCGATTGGTGCGCGCTCTGAGCTCATCAGGCCGGGAAGGCTAACCGCTGAGCGCGAGCGGCGACGTGTCTAATCGGAAGTCCATGTGGATCTCCACCGCGTGGCGCCTGCCGGGCCGGCGGTCCGACCGTCACTGAGCGCTATGGGACAGCCTGAACACCGGGTGCTTCGGCGCCGCGCCGCGTAGCTCATCCTCCGAGGAATCCGGGCCGACACCGTCGAAGAACGCGCTCACCTCGAACTTCCAGCGCTTGAGATACGCGCGCAGCACGGGCGCCTTCTCCTCATCGCCGAGCTCAGTGGCGGTGAAGCGCTCGCTGCGTTTGCCCGCCAGCAGCCGTCCCTCGCCGCTGGCCCGTAGGTTGCGCGCCCACTGCGTCTCGCCGCGGGGAGCAACGAGGTAGCGCTCACCCTCGAACGCGAGCAGGTTGACGGGTGTGCGGCGTGGCTGACCGGATGTGCGTCCGCGCACCTCGAGCACCCGCGAGCCGAGCAGCGAAATCCCCGCGCGGGTCAGGATGGCCACGAGGCGGTTGAAGACGTGGGTGGTGAACCACCCAGGATGCTTGCGCTCGAAATGAGCGGCGGCGGGACTGCCCGTCTCCATCTGGACAGGCTACTTGCTGACCGTCAGGAACGCCTCGTAGCGACGGATGTCGCGCAGCGCCCGGGCCTTCTCCTCGCTGCCCTCCTCGGCGCGCTCGGAGGCGCTGCGCGCATCGGAGAGCTTGGTCTCATACAGCCCTCGATCGATCTGCTCCGGCGCGATCGCCTCCTCGACGAGCACGAGCGCGCGATTCTCGGCGAACTGCAGGTAGCCCTCGGCCTGGGCGAAGCGCACGATCTCATCCTCGGAGCGATACAGCCGCAGCTCGGTCGGCTCCAAGCGGGCCAGCAGCGGCTCGTGGTTGGCAAGAATGCCGATCGAGCCGACGGTCGTGACCGTGGAGAGCATTTCGATCTCCCCCGAGAACACCTCCCCCTCGGGCGTGAGCACTTCGGCTGGGAATTTTGTGTGGGCCATTAGCTCCTCGGCCTCATTTCTTCGCCGCCTCGACGACCTCGTCGATCGTGCCCTTCAGGAAGAACGCGCTCTCGGGGACCTCGTCGTGCTTGCCGTCGATGATCTCCTCGAAGCCCCTGATCGTCTCCGCGATCGGCACGTATGCGCCCGGAGTTCCCGTGAACTCTTCGGCGACGAAGAACGGCTGCGAGAGGAAGCGCTCGATCCTGCGCGCCCGCTGGACGGTCAGCTTGTCCTCGTCGGAGAGCTCGTCGATGCCGAGGATCGCGATGATGTCCTGCAGCTCCTTGTAGCGCTGCAGGATCTCCTTGACGCGGTTGGCCACGCGGAAGTGGTCCTCGCCGAGAATGTCCGCCTTGAGGATCGTCGAGGTCGAGTCGAGCGGGTCGACCGCCGGGTAGATGCCTTTTTCGGAGATCGCGCGCGACAGCGCTGTGGTCGCGTTCAGGTGGGCGAACACCGACGCCGGAGCCGGGTCGGTGTAGTCGTCGGCCGGCACGTAGATAGCCTGGATCGAGGTGACCGAGCCGTTCTTGGTCGAGGTGATCCGCTCCTGCAGCTGGCCCATCTCGGTCTCGAGCGTCGGCTGATAGCCGACCTGGGAGGGCATCCGCCCGAGCAGCGCCGAGACCTCGGAGCCGGCCTGGACGAAGCGGAAGATGTTGTCGATGAACAGGAGCACGTCCTGGCCCTTGTCGCGGAAGTATTCGGCCATCGTCAGCCCCGATAGGGCGACCCGCATGCGGGCTCCGGGTGGCTCGTTCATCTGACCGAACACGAGCATCGTCTTGTCGAGCACGCCGGACTCCTTCATCTCGAGCCACAGGTCGTTGCCCTCGCGCGAGCGCTCGCCCACGCCACAGAACGCGGACAGCCCACCGTGCTCCTTGGCGAGGTTGTGGATCAGCTCCTGGATCAGGACGGTCTTGCCGACGCCGGCACCGCCGAACAGCCCGACCTTGCCACCCTTGGCGTAAGGAGCGAGCAGGTCGATGACCTTGATGCCCGTCTCGAACATCTCGGTGGTCGGCGTCAGGTCCTCGGCGCGCGGGGCGTCCTGGTGGATGCCGCGGCGCTCGATGTCCTTGGGCAGGTCCTCGCCGAGGTCGATCGGCTCGCCGAGCAGGTTGAAGATTCGCCCCAGCGTGGCCTCTCCGACGGGGACCGTGATCGGCGCGCCGGTGTCGAGCACCTCCAGGCCTCGCGCGAGGCCGTCGGTCGTGTCCATCGCCACGGCGCGCACGCGGTCGTCGCCGAGGTGCTGCTGGACCTCGCACACGAGCACGCTCTCGCCGGCGCTCGCGCTGATCCCCGGCGCCTCCTCGTCAGCTGCAGCCGACGGCCTGACCACGGTGATCGCGTGGTTGATCTCGGGCAGACGGTCGGGGAAGACGACCTCGATCACAACGCCCTGGATCCCCTCGATGCGCCCGACGTTGCGCTTGGTGGCGGCGCCGTTCTCGGTGCTCGGCTCGGTGACGGTGCTTGCTGGCATTAGGTTTCGATTCTCCTCTTTATCTCTGTTGAAGTCTTTTTGATCTGCGCCGCTGAGGCGGCCGAGGGGCAAGCAAGACAAGGACGCAGTGAGCGTGGCGTGCTACGCACGCGTGCTGGCCGATCGGAGATCCCATCGATCTTCGATCGGTAGGACGCAGTATTGCGCAGCCCATCGGTCACCTCAGCTCAGTCCCTCGGCGCCGGCTACTACCTCCATGATCTCCTGGGTGATCTCGGCCTGGCGGGCACGGTTCATCTGGAGCGTGTAGTCGGTGATGATTTCGCCGGCGTTCTCCGACGCGCTGCGCATCGCGGTCATCTGCGCCCCGAAGAAGCCGGCCGCGGACTCCACGAGCGCCCGGTAGATCGAGATCTCGATGTAGTCCGGCACGAGACGCCTGAGGATCTTCTCGGGGTCCGGCTCGTAGTCAACGGACGCCGGGCGGTGCTCCTGCCCATCGCCCCCCTCGCCGGTGATGCTCTGCGCTGTCAACGGCAAGAGCGTCTGGCGTGTGACGTGCTGGGTCAGCGGCGAGACGTAGGAGTTGAAGATCATCTCCACGCGGTCGACCTCGCCGTCGGTATACGCCTGGATGATGTCGTCGGCGATCGTGCGCGCATCCGTGTAGGCAGGTCGATCGGCGAAGCCGGTGTAGGAGCCGCTGAGCTCGTTCCCGCGAAAGGTCAGTGAGGAGACGCCGCGGCGCCCCGTCGCATACCAGCTGCTGCGCAGCCCCTGCTCGGAGATCTCGGCGGAGAGGCGCACGCCAGCCCGGATGATCTGGGAGTTGAAGCCGCCCGCGAGGCCACGGTCGCCCGTGACCAGCAGCAGACCCACGTTCGTCTCGGAGTCGTGCTCGCGCAGCAGCGGCACCCGCACGGCCTCTCCGCCGGCCGCCCGCGCTGCCTGGCGCGTCATGCGCCCGATCGCATCCGCATACGGACGCAGCGCGGAGATCCGCTGCTCGGCGCGGCGCAGGCGGGCGGCGGCGACCATCTCCATCGCACGGGTGATCTTCTGGATGTTCTTCACCGATGCGATCTTGTTCTTGACGTCGCGCTGAGAAGCCATGACCGTGTCCTCTGGTGGCCCTAGGCCGCCGCGGGCTCCTCAACCGTTTGACTCTCGCGCTCGTCAGCCGGCTGGTCCGTTCCAGCTGCACGCGGCGCCTGCTCCGGCGTCTCGTCATCCAGCGCTTGGCCCTCCTCGTCGAGGTCATAGCCGAAGTCCCTGGCGAAGGACTCGACAGCGTCGTGTACGGCTTTCTGGGTCTCATCTGACCAGTCGCCCCCGGCGATCTTCTCGCGCACATCGCCGTGCTCGGAGTGCATCCGTTCGGTCAGCGCGAGTAGGAACCCGGTCACGCGCTCGACGTTCAGCCGATCGAGGAACCCGTTCGTGGCCGCGTAGATCTGTACCGTCTGGTCCTCGACCGGTAGCGGCGCGCGCTCGTGCTGGTTGAGCGTCGAGACCAGGCGCGCGCCGCGGGCGAGCGTGCGCTGGGTGTCGGCGTCGAGGTCCGAGCCGAACTGCGCGAACGCCTCGAGGTCGCGGTACTGGGAGAGCTCGAGCTTGATCCTGCCGGCGACCTTCTTCATCGGCCCGATCTGCGCGTTGCCGCCGACGCGCGAGACAGAGATCCCGACGTTGATCGCGGGCCGCACACCGGAGTTGAAGAGTTTCGACTCGAGGAAGATCTGCCCGTCGGTGATCGAGATCACGTTCGTGGGGATGTACGCCGACACATCGCCCGCCTGCGTCTCGATGATCGGCAGCGCGGTCAGCGAGCCGCCGCCGAGGTCGTCGTTGAGCTTGACCGCGCGCTCCAAGAGACGCGAGTGCAGGTAGAAGACGTCGCCGGGGTATGCCTCGCGACCGGGTGGGCGGCGCAGCAGCAGCGACATCTGCCGGTAGGCGTAGGCGTGCTTGGTCAGGTCGTCGTACACGCACAGCGCGTGGCCGCCGTTGTAGAGGAAGTGCTCGGCCATCGCGCAGCCGGCGTAGGGCGCCATGAACTTGATCGGCGCCGCCTCGTCGGCGGGCGCGGCGACGATGATCGTGCTCTCGAGCGCGCCGTACTCCTCGAGCGTCTGTGCGAGCGCGACGACCGTCGACATGCGCTGGCCGATCGCCACGTACACGGACACCACGCCGGTGTCCTTGTTGTTGATGATCGTGTCGATCGCGATCGCCGTCTTGCCGGTCTGGCGGTCGCCGATGATCAGCTCGCGCTGGCCGCGGCCGATTGGGATCATCGCGTCGATCGCCTTCAGGCCGGTCTGCATCGGCTGCTTGACGGGCT
>DAIOGX010000026.1:0-27407 GCA_036744995.1 Solirubrobacteraceae bacterium
CGTGTCCAGGTGCGCATCCGGGCGTGCCGATCTTTTTGAAACAGGTTCTAAGACCGCCTGCCCGACCGATCGGAGCTCGATCGGCGCGGCACGCGGCCACCTTCGGCGCCCGCCTCCGAGGCGGGACCGCCCGCCGAGGAGATCCCCAGCACCCGCATCGACTTCAACCCGAGGCTGAGCTTCTCGCGCCCGTCGCTCGAGCTCACGTCCAGCCCTGAGAGCTCGCGCACGCGCTCCAGGCGGTAGTAGATCGTGTGGCGATGGGTGAACAGCCGCTGGGCCGTCCCCGCCACGTTGCCGTCGGCCTCGAGGAACGTCTCGAGCGTGCGCACCAGGTCGGTCTCGTACTGCTCGTCGTAGGCCACCAGCGGCTCGACCGTCTCTGCGTAGAAGCGCTGCAGCTCGTTGGGGTTCTCGCTCATCGCGCTCAGCAGCAGCCGGTAGGCGCCGGTCTGCTCGAAGGCAAGCGACGCCACGCCATCGGCCGCACCCTGCGCCACGTTCGCCGCCAGCAGCGCCTCGCCGGCGGCGCGCGTGAGATCGGCCGGATCCTCCGCTATCCGGCTGCGCCCGATCGCGAACGTGTAGCCAGAGAGGACGGCCTGCATCTCGTGCATGACCCCATCCGCGGCGCGCGCGGCGGTCGCCTCGTCGCCGCCCGGGACCAGCAGCAGAACCTCGGCGCCAACCGTCCCCTCACGCTCGGACAGCGCGGCGATCGAGCGGCTCACCACCGCCCGCGCGCCGCGCTCGGCAACCGCACGTACGCGCGCGCGCCAGCCCTCGTCGGTGGGCGCCTGTGGAAGGGCGCGCGCGACGATCATGCTCGCTCCGTTCTCCACGTCAAGCGTCAGCTCCTTTGCGCGCGCGAGCAGCTCCTCGCGCCCGGTCAACTCACGGCTGAGCATCGCACGCAGGAAGTCCGCCGCCGCAGTCTCTGAAACCCGCTCCGGCGCCCTCACCCGCTCGACCTCTGAAGCGATCATCGTCACCAGCAGCCGCTTCATCGAAGCGCTGGGTTCGGCTTTCGCGCGCATGTGCAGCGCCCCCACGACTGTGTCCGCCACACGCAGGGGCGTGCTGCTCACGCCCTGACCTTCGGACAGCAGCGAGCGCTCATCCGCCGGCGATCTGGCCGCCACCGCCAGGGTCGCCCCCCATGCGTCCGTCACCGCCAGGCTCGCCTCCAGCGCTTTCGCCGCCGCGCGTACCACCTCGGGCAAGCCGGCGCCCGACTCGACCGCCTCGGTGATCGCGTCCAGCGCCGCAAAGCCCGCTCCCGCGCCGTCGTCCACGTTCCCGTCCTTAGGGGAATCGGTCATCATCTACGGGCTCGCGCCAGGCCAGAATAGATAGATGGCGGACCGAGTTACTCGCACCGATCGACTCTAGCCCCAGAAGTAGATGACTACGAGCGCGCCAGCCACGCCGATGCCGATGAGCACGGCGAGCACGTACAGCGACAGGATGCTCGCGGCCACGCGCTCCCACAGGCGCGAGTATGAGGTCCACGCCGGCACGAGGATCAGGCCAGCGTAGAGCGCCAGTCCGAACACGCCGGCACAGACAGCTACCAAATCGTTGATGGCGGTTCTGCTCATAGGTCAGGTCGTGATTGTGACGCACAGGGGTGTCAGTCGCATGAGCGGCTGTTGTCTCATGAGGGACCGTCGCAAACCGCAAGGACGGACCCGCAGGCGGCGTTCACCGGCGTGGCACAGATCGGCGCCGGCACGCGCCCCTGAAGTCCCGCCGCGGCTCGTTCGGCTCGGCCGAGACCGTTGGCACGCAGGAACAGCCCCACCACCGTCGGCCCCGATCCGCTCACCAGAGCAACATCAGCACCCGTCTCGCGTGCCTGCTCGAGCGTGTCCGCGATCTCCGGGCACAGCGAAATCGCGGCCTGTTGCAGATCGTTGTGCAGCAGCTCCCGCACGACTGGGACCGGCACGCCAAGCTCCAGCGCCGCGCGCAGCGCGTCGCGCCGCTCCGTGAGCGCCCGCGGCGCACGCGCCAGTCCCAGACGGTCGGCCTCGGCATACACCGCGGCGCTCGACAGCGCGGCGAGGGACGGCAGGATCAGCAACCCGAACGACGGGTTCGGATCTGGTAGCTCGTGCAGGCGCTCACCGGCGCCCGTGGCCAGCCAGCGCCCGGGCGAGACCTGAGCGGGGACATCGGCCCCCAGCCGCGCCGCCAGCTCTCCTAGCAGCGCCTCGTCGCCCAGCCCCGAGGCGTGCCTTGCCAGGCGCAGCGCGGCAGCCGCGTCCGCCGAGCCGCCTCCCAGCCCCGCGGCCACCGGGATCCGCTTGGCGATACTCAACCGCAGCGGAGCGCTCTCCCAGCCTGTCGCCTCGCGGAACGCGCGCAGCGCCGCCGCCGCGAGATTGTCCGCCTGTGAGCCTCGAACCTCTGGGCACACAACTTCGTCCTTGGCGATACCCGGCGCGGCGAGCTCGAGCGTCAGCTCATCCGCGAGCGAGATCGACTGCATGACCGTCACCAGCTCGTGCTTGGCATCGTCGTCCGCCCGCACCGGCCCAAGGAACAGCCCCAAGTTGACCTTCGCGGGCGCGAGCGTGACAAGGACGCTCATTGTCATAGCTCGAGTAGACGCGCGAGCGCGCGGAAGTCCTCGGGGGACAGGCGCTCGGCGCGGGCATCGGCGGGATGGCCGAGCCGCTCGAGCGCCTCTCGCACCAGCTCGCGGGAGTGCCCCACGCCGCCGCGCCCGGACAGCGCGAGCGAACCGGCCAGGGTCTTGCGCCGGTGGGCAAACGCGCCGCGAACCAGCGAGCGCAGCGCCGGGGAGGGAGTCGACCATGACGCCGGCGAGGAATCGGCGGCTTCGCGGCTCACGGCCCGGAGGGTTGAGTCCGAGCCGGCGGTGGGCTCTCGGCGGCGGCGCAGGCCCACCAGCACCGAGTCGACGTTCGGCACCGGATGAAACACCGTGCGTGGGATCGCGCGCAGCACCTCCACCTCGCAAGCGAGCTGTGCGATCACCGAGGGCACGCCATAGGCGCCCTTATCGGGTCCCGCCCGCCCGCCTTGATTAGTTCCCGCCCGCCCGCCCCCGACCGGCCGGGCCGCCAAGCGCTCGCCGACCTCGCGCTGCACCATCGCCACCCAGAGGGACACGCCGGGCAGCTCCTCGATCGTGCGCAGCAGCGCCCCCGCCGCGATCCCGTAAGGCAGGTTCGCCACAACCTTCGTCGGCTCCGGGCGCAACCGGCCCAGGTCGATCGTCATCGCATCGCCCCAGCGCACGGTCACGTTGGCGTGAGCGTCGGTCGCATCCAGCAGCGCCTGTTTGAGTCGCACGTCGATCTCGATCACGTGCACATGGGAGACGCGCTCGGCCAGGTACTCAGACAGCACGCCCAGCCCTCCGCCGATCTCGAGCACCACATCCTCCGGATCGAGCTCCGCGGCGCGTGCGATCACGCCGAGGATGTTCGAGTCGATCAGAAAGTTCTGTCCGAGCTCGCGGTCGGGACGCACATCGAACTGGCGCAAACGCCGCAGGCTGGATTGGGTGAGAACGTCCACCATGGCGCCCATCACCAGCCGAACACACGCGCCGCGTTGCGCTCAACCGTCGCGCCCAGCTCTCCCACCGACACCCCGCGCAGCTCTGCCAGAAAGGCCACCGTGTGGGCGACGAACGCCGGCTGGTTGCGCTGCTTACGCACGACCTGGGGTGTGAGGTACGGGGCGTCGGTCTCGACCAGCAGCCGCTCGTCCGGCACCCGACGGGCCGCGGCGGCAAGGTCGGTGGCGCTTTTGTACGTGACGTTGCCCGCGAAGGAGATCGCATAACCACGCTTGAGGCACTCATCCAGGCTGTCGGGCATCGAGAAGCAGTGGATCACGACGCTCAACCCGTCCGCTTCGGCGGCGAGCTGCGCGAGCGTCTCCACCTCCGCGGCACGCGAGTGGATCGTCAGCGGCTTGCCCGTCTCGCGCGCGAGCGCGATCTGCGCGGCGAACGCACGCTCCTGATCGGCGCGCGGCGCGGCGTCGCGGTAGAAGTCCAGCCCGGTCTCGCCGATCGCCAGGCAGCGCTCGTGAGCAGCCAGCGCGCGCAGCTCCTCAAGGTCGGCGTCGTCGAAGCCCGTCGCTGCGTTCGGGTGACGGCCGATCGCCGCGTACACCTGGGGGAACGCCTCCGCCGCGGCGAGTGCCGCGCGACAGGACGCGCTTTCGGTGCCGACCGTCAGCATCCGCGTGACACCCGCCGCGTCGGCTGCCGCGACCAGCTCGGCGTCGGGCTCCTCACACAGGTCCAGATGGGTGTGGCTGTCGATCATCATCACGATGATGATGATGATGACTTCGGGAACAGCGGCTCGATCGGGTTGACGCGCTCGATCCGGCCGGCGCCGAAGCTGGCGCCCGCGAGCGACACGTCCGGCGCGCCAAGCGCTGCGAGCAGCTTCTCTGAGCTCGCCGGCAGGTAGGGCCAGAGCAGCACGGTCACGGCCCGCAGCCCCTCGGCGAGCATCCCCAATACGCGGTCGAGGTCACCGACGAGCGCGTCGTCCTTGGCGATCTCCCACGGCGCCTGCTCCTCGACGTAGCGGTTCAGCCGTCTCACCCGCTGCCAGATCTCATCGAGCGCGAGCGTCAGCTCGGCGCGATCGAGCTGCTCTGAGACGCGCTCGGACAGCCCGGCGAAGTCCTCGGCGAGCACGGGGTCCAGCTCTGTGGCTGTCACCGTCCCGTCGCGATAGCGCCCGATCATCGCGATCGTGCGACTGGCGAGGTTGCCGAGCTCGTTCGCCAGCTCGCTCTGATAGCGCTGCTCAAACGAGGCCGTCGACACCGAGCCGTCCTGGCCGAAGGGAACATCGCGCAGCAGATAGAAGCGCAGCGCGTCGGCGCCGAAGCGCTCGATGACGGCGAACGGGTCGAGCACGTTTCCCAGCGACTTTGACATCTTCTCGCCGTCCATCAGCAGATAGCCGTGGACGAACACGTGCTCGGGCAGCTCGATCTCGGCGGCCATCAGCAAGGCCGGCCAATACACCGCGTGGAAGCGCAGAATGTCCTTCGCGATCACGTGGTAGCTGGCTGGCCAGAACTGGTCGGTCAGATCCTCGCCAGGCCGCGCATAGGAGAGCGCTGAGTAGTAGTTCAGCAGCGCGTCGAACCAGACGTAGAACACGTGCTCCTCGTCCCACGGCACCGGCACGCCCCACGTCAGCTTGTGCCGCGTCAACGGCACGTCGCGTAGCCCCGAGCGGATGAACGACAGCGCCTCGTTGTAACGCGTGCGCGGCGCGACGAAATCCTCGCGCTCTGCATACAGACGCTCCAGTGGCGCCTGGAACGAGGAGAGCTTGAAGAAGTAGCTGTCCTCCTGCTCGCGCGTCAGCTCTATGTGGTGAATCGGACAGCGGTTGCCCTCCTCGATCTCGTTCTCGCCCTTGAAGTCGGCGCACCTCGGGCAGTACCACCCCTCATACGTGCCCTCATACACGAACCCGTTCTCGCGCACGCGCGCAAGCACCTCGCGCACCTTCAGCATGTGCTGCGGGTCGGTGGTACGGATGAAGAAGTCGTTGCTCGCCTCGATCAGCGGCGCGAGTGCCTTGAACCGCTCGGCGTTCCGATCGGCAAGCGCCTGGGGCTCGATCCCGAGCGCGTGCGCCGCGTCGGCCACCGGCTCGCCATGCTCGTCGGTCCCCGTCAGAAAGAACACCTCATCGCCGCGCTGGCGGTGGTGGCGGGCCATCACGTCGGCCGCGATCGTCGTGTAGGCGTGCCCCAGATGCGGAGCCGCGTTTACGTAGTAGATCGGAGTGGTCACGTAGAAAGAGGACATGCTCCCCTCAGGCTACTGACCGACCTCTCCGGCTACTGGCCGCTTGCCGCAGGCTACTGGCCGCTTTGGCCCCCGCCGGTCAGCCCCCGGTACAGCTCGTTCGCGCCCATCCCCGTCAGCTTCGCCACCGCGGCAGCCGCCGGTCGCGCCTTTGCGCCCGCCGCCACGAGGTCTTCCAGCACACCGAGCGCCGTCTCGCGCGCTGCCTTCCGCGGCGGGGCGGCGCCGACCACGAGCACCACCTCCCCCCGGGGATCGCTCATGCGGTAATGGGCCGCCAGCTCGACGGCGCTCCCCCGACGCACTTCCTCGTGGAGCTTCGTCAGCTCGCGACACACCGTGACGGGACGCTCAGGGTCCAGCGCGGCGAGCACATCCAGGCTGGCCGCCAGGCGGCGGGGCGACTCGAACGCGACGAGCGTCTCTGGCGCATGCGCCAGCAGGCGCTCGAGGTCCGCGCGCGCCCGCGGTAGAAAGCCGACGAAGCTGAAGCGCTCGGTCGGTAGGCCTGAGGTGACAAGCGCGGTCAAGACAGCGCTCGGCCCGGGCAGCGCCTGCACTTCGAGTCCTGCCGCCACGCACGCGCGCACGAGCGCGAAGCCGGGGTCCGACACCAGCGGAGTTCCCGCATCGGACACGAGCGCCACCACCGTGCCCGTGCGCATCCGCGCCACGAGCTCCTCGGCACGCGCACGTTCGTTGTGCTCGTGGAAGCTGACGAGCGACGCGACGATCCCATGGCGGTCGAGCAGCACTTTCGTATGCCTCGTGTCCTCGCAGGCCACGATGTCGACCTCGCGCAGCGCAGCGAGGACGCGCAAAGTCACGTCCTTTAGGTTGCCGATCGGCGTAGCGCACACGAGCAATCTCCCGTGACCGCCGTTTTTGGCGTCGATGCCCGCAATCCTTGATCGATCCGATCCAACCGGAGGATTCTCGGCGCTCATCTCGCAACTATAGGTTGCCCTCGCGGGTTGCCCTCGCGATCCCTCCATGCCCACCGACCCCGATCAACCACCTCGGTACACGCGATATCGCGCCCGCCCGCGTCGGCTGCTGCCCCGCAAGGAAGAGGAGCTGCAGCCCGGGCTCCAGTCGCGATCCCCGCGGCGCGCGGGCGAACCACCCCGTCGTGCGGACGAACCACCGCGGCGCGCGGATGGGCGGATGGACGGATGGGCAGCGAGGTGGCGGCGCTGGAGGCGGCCCAAGCACCTGGTGCTCGGCATGCTCGCGCTGATCGCCGGCTGGCTGGTGCTGTCGCTCGTGCTGTTCCTGATCAGCTCGCACTTCGAGCGCACCTCGCCGCCGTCGAACGTCGCGGGCGCGCTCGACCCGGCTGGCTTTCCCCTGACGAGCGCCAGCAACATCCTCGTGCTCGGCTCCGACCGGCGCCAGAAGAACTCAAAGGAACCAGGTGCCGAAACCACCGGCTTCGGCCGCTCGGACACGATCATGCTGATCCGCACCGGCGGCGGACATGCGGCTCGCCTGTCGATCCCACGCGACACGATCGTCGAAATCCCCGGTCATGGCCTTGAGAAGATCAACGCCGCGCACGAGTACGGCGGGCCGGCCGAGTCGATCTCGGTAATCAAACACTGGCTCGGCATCCCCATCAATCACATGGTGGAAGTCAACTTCGAAAACTTCCCCCAGCTGATCGACGCGATGGGCGGCGTCAACTACACGGGCGGCTGCATCGTCTCAAAGCTCGACGGCGGCTTCGCCAACGGCGGCTTCACGCTGCGCCTGCCGGCGGGCACCCACCACATCGACGGCAAGCAGGCGCTCGCGCTGGCACGGACGCGGGAGAACCTGTGCGCGCCGAACGAGACCGACATCCAGCGTGAGGAACACCAGCAGGCGCTGTTCAACGACATGAAGTCCCAGCTGCTGTCGGTCTCGAGCTTCTTCCGGCTGCCTCTGATCGCCTGGAACGCGCCGCCGGCGGTCATCTCCGACATGAGCGGCACAGAACTGCTCGGCATGTTCGCGGCGCTCGCCGCCACGGGCACGCCGCCGACGCGGGTGCTGAAACCGACCGGACAGATGACCCTGCCCGGCGGCGAAGAAGGTCTCACGATCTCCGAAGAAGCCCGCCGCGCCGACGTCGCGCGGTTCATGAGCGGCTAAGCGCCGAGCGGGCTCAGCTCTTGGCCGGGACCGGCTTTGAATCCTTGGACTTGGCCTGACTCTTCTCGCCTTTGCCCTCCGCGGAGGAGGAAGAAGAAGAGGAAGCAGAGTCGGAGGACTTCTCTGCAGATGACTTCTCCGAGGAGGCGCTCTCTGAAGAGCCTTGCTCCGAGGACGACCCCTCCGCGGCGGCCGCGGTCTCGCGCTGGCGATTGCGCGTGCCATAGTCGGTGTTGTAGAAGCCTTTCCCCTTAAAATGCACCGCCGGGGCGTGCAGCACACGCTCGACCGGCACGCCCGTGTCGGGGTCAGCAGTGAGTGCATCCTCTGAGAACGACTGCTGAATCTCGAACGTCGTCCCGTCGGGGCGTCTGTACTCGTAGATCGGCATTGGCGGTGTGATTATAAGAGCGCCAATGGGGGCAGCCGGGCTTCAGAACCTGTTTCAAGATAGGCGGCGCGTCCGGATGCGGGTGGGTGGGATCTTGATCTACGGCGCTGGACCACCGATAGGAGATCAAATACGATCTCCTATCGGCCAGCAGATCGACAGGATCTTCGATCGTCTCGCCACGTGACGGCCGATCGGAGATCGTCCAGCACATGCTGGGCGATCCCGGATGATCGGCAGCATGCGCTTCGCCGGGTGGGCGGGCATCCGATCCGTCGGGTGGGTGGGTATTCAATCATCCATGAACACCCCGACCGCACCGCCTGAGGGGAAAATAGGCCCCAGATTCGCGCAAATTGCGCATTTTCATCAGCCCGCGACCGCACGCACCGCGAGCAGCCCAACTATCTTGAAACAGGTTCTTCAGCCGGCCCGGCTGGGCTTTCAGTCGGCCAGGAGAGCGCGCGCGCAGACGGTGCCGGCGCGCACCGTCTGCGTGAAGTCGCGGTCGGACTCCGCGAGCATCCGCAGCGCGAACCCATCGGCGAGGGAGAAGAGGATCTCGGCGACCGCCTCGGGCTCCGCGTGCAGGCGCAGAATGCCCTCGCGTTGCCCCATCGCGAGCATCCCCGCCACCTGTTCGCGGGTGTGGCGCATCAGCCCCGCGTACTCGGCGGCGACCTCGGCGTTGCGACGCGACAGCGTGAACAGCTCGAACACGAGCGTCACGAAGTCGGGGTCCTCGCGCACGGTCTCCTGCAGGTTCTGCGCCATCAGGTCGATGAAGTCCTCGGCGCTCCGTGCACCCGCGAGCTGGCGCTCGAGCAGCTCCATACGCAGCTCGCAGTCCCGGCGCACCGCCTCCACGAGCAGCTGCTCCTTGGTGCCGAAGTAATAATGGAGCAGCCCGCGCGACACGCCGGCCTCGCGCGAGACGTGGTCGAAGGTCGAGCCCGCCGCGCCGCGCCGCGCGACGCTGCGCCGCATCGCCTCGACGATGCGCTGCGCCTTCTCACCCGACAGCGACCTGGGGCCCCCGGGCGTCTCAGCCGCGGTCGCCAATGATGATGATGACGATGATGACCCCGACGCGTCCGCCGCGCGAGTCGCGGGGGTCGACGACCCGGGCATATCCGCCGTGGGCTCAGAGACGCTCGGGCTCTCCACGGCGGCAGACATCGTCGTCGTCATCATCATCATCATCATCATCGCTGTCGTCGCCGCAATGAGGTCCTGAACTCTGAACGTGCTCTCAGGCAGCGGGCGTAGCCGCCGGGGCGGGCTCCACCGGGGTCGTGGTCGAGCTGTAGTCGAACTCTTCCTCGGAGCCGAACAGGAGATCGAGCACCTTCGCGCGCAGGTCCTCGCTGAGCGCAATCGCGAGCACGCTCGCGATACCCAGCAGCAGCAGCTTGCGACCCAGACCGCCGCGACGGCGACTGCGCTTGGGCGGTTCGCGCAGCGAGTTGGACGCGTCACGCAACGCGTTCACCGCCTCCTTGAGCTCGCGCTGGAGCTTCTTATCCTCGAGTAGCACCCTGCTCGCGGGCTTCCCGTTGCTCATCCGTCCGTAGGCGCTGCGCGCCAAGCCATACGCCGCGAGCAGGCTGCCCCGCAGTTCCTCGTCTTCGACTAGACGCTTGAGATAACGGTTGCGCTGCGCCGCGCGCGCCGCTTCTGACGCCTTGTTGATGCTGTCCTTCGCTGCCATCTCTGCCACCTCACAATTCTCTGCCGAAGCTTTGCCGGTCGGCCCCCCAATATACCCCCAATGATCGGCCGCGAACGCGCTTTGTAATCTCAGAGCGCGTCTCCGGGACGGCCCACCGGTCAAGCGGCGGCCAGCACCGCGTCGTAGTGCCGGCGCACGTCGGCGCGATCCGCCGCCTCCGGCACCGATTCCTCGCTCACCCGCAGGATCATCTCCGCCTGCTCGAGCAGCAACTCACGCTGCGAGGAGCTCGTGTATGTCACCACCTTGGCGAGCGCATCGAGCTGGCGGATCATCACGGCGGGCATCCCCTGGCTGGCCTGGCGGATCTTGTCGTGCGCGCGCTGCACCAGGCGCTGGAAGTCGACGGTGACGGTGATCACGCGCACCTGGCCGGTCGCATCGCGATGGACGACGTGCGGCTGCCAGCGATCGGCGATCTTGCAGAGCCCATCGCCGAGCCAATCGATGCAGGCGAGCGCGGTGAAAGTGTCGTTGACCGCCGGCGAGAGGGCCCGGATAGCGATCTCGACGAGTTGATCCACCGCGAACGACAGATCCTGAGTGAGGGTCCTGTGTGGGCCCGTCGCATGCGCACCGCCAAGCGCTCGCGCGACGCCGGGCGCGGCGGCGGCGGGCCATACATCGGCCAGGGGTTGGCCCTCGACGACAAAATGGCCGGGGCGATGCAGCAGGCGGATCACGGCGTGGCTGCGCGTGGCGATAGCGATCAGCGTGTCGATGCGAACGAACTGCAGGTAGCCGCTGCCCGGCGCGTAGACCACCCCGCTGTCCTCCTCCAGACGCACCGTCGCCTCCGCCAGCGATGGCCCGGCCTTCAGCTCGCCCACGACGGGCAGGCGGGTATCCGCTTCGATTGCCCGCGACAGGTCGCCGGCGATGCTCGCGATGACCTGGGGCAGCTGGATCGACTTGGCGATGTGATCGATGAACAGGACAAGCACCGCGACGTCGAGGATCACGAGCAGCATCGTCACGGTGACCGACAGGTGCGGAATGAATTCCCCATGGCTGCCCGGCCCGATCGAGATGAGCGCCAGAATCGCGTAGACGAACGTCGCGACGAACGTGCCCAGCGTGAACTGCGTGATCCAGTCGCGAATGAAGTTGCGCAACATCCGTGGCCCGAACTGCGTGGAGGCGAGCGTCAGCGTCACGATCGTGATCGAGAAGACGAGCGTCACCACTGTGATCACCGCCGCCGCGATCGCGGTCAGTATCTGCCGGGCGGCGTCCGCGCCGCCGCTGATGACAAACGACGGGAACCGCAGCGTTCCGTCGTAGGCGGCTCGATCAAGCGCATAGGTGCCAGCGAACAGCGCGACGGCGAGCACGATCTCGACCGTCGGCACCAGCCACAGGTTCGTGCGCAGCGCCTCTCGGCGCCAGGCCGACACGGGTACTCCAGGGCTCACGGGAAGGCCCCGGCCCCGGCGGGAAAGGCCTCAGAACCCAAATGCGATCTCCCTATCCGCCAGCACCGCCTGCTAGAAAATACGGGCCCACGGTGCGATTTCATCCGCCCGCGGGTGCCCGCCAAAGGCGGGCACGGACAACTATTTTCAAACAGGTTCTCAGCGGCGCAGCGATCTGGGCCGGCCGGAAAGCGGATGAGGACGAGGACGAGGACGTGGAGGTCGTTGGGCATGGGCTTGGGCAGCACGAAACGATGCCGACCAGACTTCCCGGCTCACCACCGCTAACGATACCGGGCCGTCCCACGCCCCGGAAGGCGCGCACAGAATCGTCCACTACGCGTGCAGCGCGGCCTGTTCCTGTGCCGAAGGGAACGCCCACGCGGCGCGCGCGCGGCGCTCCTGGCGGAACACGAACCTGAGCTGCTGCGGCGGTTTCAGTTGCGCCTCGTTGGGACGGAACGTGGCGCAGGGCTCAGGCAGATCGAGAGAGCAGAGCAAATTGCAACGAAAGAAGCATTCGTCACAGCTCACCTTGCGCACTGGCCTCTTGGACGTTCGCTTGCTCTGCTTTTGCGGCACTGTGCTTCTCCCCCTTCTTTCTTCTTCATTCATCATCTGCTCTGGAGGCCTCGCCGCGATCTGAGCTGGCATCGATCGGGCGGTGAGGAACGCGACGACGGGGATCAAAGCACCGTCGAGCGGTCCGCGTGTGGGACTAATCCGCAATTCGCAGAGAAAAAGCTTTCTACCCGGAAATAGCCGAGATCAAGTCACTATCTCGTGACAATCGAGCCTAATATCGCGCACCTTGCGGGCTTCTTGGGTGATCGGGTCGTCGATGTCGGCGCGGTGTCGCGCGCGTCATCTTCATCTTCATCGTCATCATCATTATCGATCGACATGCGCATCCTCGTCACCGGCGCCTCCGGCTTCGTCGGCTCGCTGCTTGCCCCCCGGCTGCTGTCTGAGGGACATGCGGTTCGTGCGCTCACCCGCCAGCCGATCGAGGCCGCATCCGGTCGCGGGCACTCCGAAGCGAGGAGTGAGATCGAGATCTTCCAGGGTAACGCGCTCTCGGGCGAGGGGCTAGCGCGTGCGCTCGACGGTGTCGAGGTCGCTTACTACCTGATCCACTCGATGGAGAGATCGCCCGCGGGCGCCTCTCCGTCTGCGTCTGGCGAGTCGCCGTTTGCAGAACGCGAGCGGATCGCGGCTGACACCTTCGCCGCGGCGTCCGCGCGCGCTGGTGTGCGCCGGATCGTCTACCTCGGTGGGCTGATGCCACAGGGCCCCGCGACCGTCTCACGCCATCTGGCCAGTCGCGAGGAGGTGGAGCGCATCCTGCTCACAGCAGTGCCCGACTCGGTGGCACTGCGTGCGTCGATCGTGATCGGCGCACGCTCGCGCTCGTTCCGCTTCCTCGTTCACCTCGTGGAGCGCCTACCCGTGCTCACGCTGCCCGCCTGGCGCAGGTTCGCCACTCAGCCGATCGATGCTCGCGACGTCATCGAGATGCTCACCGCGGCCGCGCTCGTGCCCACTGTGGGGGGGCAATCGCTGGACGTGGGTGGAGGAGAGGTGCTCACCTATGGGGAGATGATCGCGCGGATTGCCGATCTGATGCTCGTCAACCGTCCCGCGCTCGGTTTCGGTGTGAGCGTGACACCCCTCGTGGCCCGTGTCGCGGCGGCGATCGCGCAAGAGGACCCAGAGCTGATATTGCCGCTGATGGAAAGCCTCGAGACGGACCTCCTGCCGGCGGACGACCGTGCCGCGGAGAAGCTGGGCGTGCATCTGCACTCCTTCGACTCGGCCGTCGAGCACGCGCTCGGCGAATGGGAGGAAATCGAACCGCTCACCGCGCGGTGAGCCGGGAGCGGAGCGACCGCCACGGTAAGGATCTATCCCAAATTTGGACATGGGGTGCCTACCCACTCCCAGTTGAGGGTCGAGCGGATTGGACGCGAGGACGAAGCAGTTGGGGTGAGCCCGCCGATACGCGCGGTGGGCGACGCCGATACGGTTCCCTACAGATGAGCCTGGTCACAGCCTCCACCCACATCGCGGTCGCTCCTGCAGATGTGTGGAAGATGGTCATGGACCCCGAGCGCTTGGGCGACTGGGTCACGATTCACCGCCGTCTGCTGCACTCAGACGACGGGCCTCCACGTGTCGGCTATGAGATGGACCAGCAGATCCACATGCGCGGAGTCAGCGTCGAGGTTCACTGGAGGCTCGTGGACTGCCTTCCCAGTGCGCGCGCGGTGTGGGAGGGTCGTGGGCCCGCGCGCTCCCGCGCGCGCACGGAATACATCTTGAGTCCCGAGGACGATGGCACGCGCTTTGCCTATCGTAACGAGTTCCACGCACCGCTCGGACCGGTCGGAGCAATCGTCAGCCGCGCCCTCGTGGGAGGCATGCCAGAGCGCGAGGCCAAGCGCACACTCGATCGCCTACGTGCTTCCCTCGAGACTCGCTGAGCACCACGCACTCCTCCGGCGGGGTGGTCTCAGGAGATTTAGAGCGCCTAACGAAAAGATCGGCGCGTCCGGATGTGGGTGGGTGGGATCCTGATCTACGGCGCTGGACACCGATCGAAGATCTACGGGATCTTCGATCGTCTCGCCACGTGATGGCTCGCACATGCTGGGCGATCCCGGATGATCGGCAGCATGCGCTTCGCCATCCCGCGACGCCCAGCTTGATCCATGAACACCCCGACCACACCACCTATTTCGTTAGGCACTCTGAGAAGAAGAGATTTTAAAGGAGATTCCGAGAGGCCAGTTGTCCCGCTCACGCGTGCTCACTCAGAGCTATTGCAAATAGGCTCGCAATTTGTGGTGTCCCCAGAGTGAGATGGTGTAGGGTAAAGATAGAAATGATGTGACTTAGATCACATTTACACTAGTGAAGAGGACTTATATCGTGACCGATTTCCTTGACGAGAAGCGCCGAGAGATCACCGGCAGGCTGAACGAGCTGAAGCCGCTGGTGGATGAGTACAGCCGCCTCGAGGCCGCCGCTTCGGCTCTGGCAGGTGTGGGTGGATCGGCCACTCCCGCCGCGAGAGCCACCGCCTCGAGCACACCTCGTCGCCGTCGACCGGGACGCCCACGTGGCTCCGTCAACCGTACGAGCACAGCGGCTCCGGCCAGCGTGGTGGCCCCGGCCAAAACTACCCGCAAAGGACCGGGTCGTCCGAAAGGCTCGGGTCGCCCGAAAAAGGTAGGTCGCCCGCCGGCCAGCACCAGCAAAGCCGCAGCGGCTCCCACGACACGTCATCGTGCCGGTCGGCGCAAAGGCAGCGGCACGCGCGCGGCCGAGGCACTGTCGTTCGTGCAGGGACAGCCGGGCATCTCGATCCCCGAGCTCGCCGCAAAGATGGGGATCAAGCAGAACTACCTCTACCGAGTGCTTCCCGGGCTCGAGCAGGAAAAAAAGGTGGAGAAGAAAGGCCGCGGCTGGCACCCCAAAGGCTAGTCTCGGGCCCCTGGCGGCGTCCTACCGATCGGAGATCGGATCGATGGGATCTCCGATCGGCCAGCACGCGTGCAAAGCACGCCACGCTCACTGCGTCCTTGCCAGGAACCCCGATCCGTCGCCCTTGTTTGTCCTCATCGGCCAGAGATCGGCGCGGTCTCCGGCCGGGGCACACAGCCCGGAGAGTGAGGTCACGTCACGTGTCAGGAATGACATCCGCCTGACTTGCGCGGCGGTGATGCATTAGGGGGGCGCGGCATTGATGCCGCGCCCCTTCTTTCTTTGGGCTCTAAATCAAGCCCTGGCTCGAAACGGTGTCACGCTCATCGGTGAGCTCAGACACCGAAGCGCCGATCTTGCCGCGAGAAAAGTCATCGAGGTCGAGGTTCTGAACGATCGCATATTCGCCGTCGTCGCAGGTGCAAGGGAAGCCGCAGATGAGGCCCTCGGGGACGTCGTAGGAGCCATCGGAAGGGACGCCCATGGAAACCCAGCGCCCATCCGTGCCGGCGACCCAGTCGTGCACGTGGTCGATCGCGGCCGACGCGGCCGACGCGGCGGAGGAGGCGCCGCGCGCCTCGATGATCGCGGCTCCCCGTTTGCCGACGTTGGGCAGGAAGTCGTCTTCGATCCACGCCTGGTCGTCGACCACAACGGCGGCGATCTGATCGCGAACTTTGGTGTGGAAGAGGTCGGGGTACATCGTCGGTGAGTGGTTGCCCCAGACGCCCATGTGCGAGATGTCGGTGACGGGAACGGCGAGCTTGGCGGCGAGCTGTGCGACCGCGCGGTTGTGATCGAGTCGCAGCATCGCCGTGAAGCGCTCGCGGGGGATGTCAGGCGCGTTGTTCATCGCGATCAGGCAGTTCGTGTTGGCGGGGTTGCCGACGACGAGCACTTTCACGTCGGCGGCCGCAACCGAGTTCAGAGCCTTGCCCTGAACCGTGAATATCTCACCGTTGGCGCTGAGCAGCTCGGCGCGCTCCATACCGGGACCCCGCGGGCGCGAGCCGACGAGCAGCGCGATGTTCGTGCCGTCGAAAGCATCGGCGGGACGGTCGTGTAGATCGAGGCCGCTGAGCAGTGGGAAAGCACAGTCGATCAACTCCATGGCAACGCCCTCGAGCGCGCCCATCGCCTGTGGTATCTCGAGCAACCGCAACTCGACCGGCTGATCTGCGCCGAGCAGCTGTCCTGAAGCGATGCGAAACACGATGCTGTAGCCGATCTGCCCGGCGGCGCCGGTGACGGTGACTCTCACTGGAGTCATGCTCGCGCCTCCATCCAGCCGAACCGGTAGACACTCGCGCGGCTCGCGCCCCCGAACCGGCCAGCGCCTTTGATGGGAAGGGACGCCATCCAGGCGTTCTTGACCGTATCTTCGATACTCATCGGTTCATCTCCTTCTGCAGGTTCTGGTCGATCGAAGCTAGGAACTCCTGTGTGGTCTGCCAAGGCTCGTCGGGTCCGATCAGCAGGGCGAGATCCTTGGTCATCTTCCCGCTTTCGACGGTCTTGATACAGACGCGCTCGAGCGTCTCTGCGAAACCGCCCACCTCCGGCGTGTCGTCCATCCGCCCGCGGGCGGACAGGCCACGCGTCCAGGCGAAGATCGAGGCGATCGGGTTGGTTGACGTGGGCTTGCCCTGCTGGTGCTGACGATAGTGGCGGGTGACCGTGCCGTGCGCGGCCTCCGCCTCGACCGTCTTGCCGTCTGCGGTCATCAGCACACTCGTCATCAGCCCGAGTGAGCCGAACCCCTGCGCGATATTGTCCGATTGCACGTCGCCGTCATAGTTCTTGCACGCCCACAGATACCCGCCCTCCCACTTCAGCGCGGCGGCGACCATGTCGTCGATCAAGCGGTGTTCATAGGTGATGCCGGCCCGCTCGAAATCGGCCTCGAACTCGTTCTCGTAGATCTCGGCGAAGAGGTCCTTGAAGCGCCCGTCGTAGCGCTTCAGGATCGTGTTCTTCGTCGACAGGTAGACCGGGTAGCCGCGGTCGAGGCCGTAACGCAGCGAGGCCCGGGCGAAGTCGCGGATTGAGGAGTCGAGGTTGTACATCGCCATCGCGATCCCACCGCCCGGGAAGTCGTAGACCTCGAGCTCAATCGGCTCTGAGCCGTCGGCGGGCGTGTAGGTGAGGGTCAGCGTGCCCGCGCCCGGCACCACCATGTCGGTCGCGCGGTACTGGTCGCCGAACGCGTGACGGCCGATCACGATCGGCTTCGTCCAGCTCGGTACGAGACGGGGGATGTTGGAGATCACGATCGGCTCGCGAAAGATGACGCCGCCGAGGATGTTGCGGACCGTCCCGTTGGGCGATTTGTACATCTCCTTCAGCCCAAACTCCTCCACGCGAGCCTCATCGGGCGTGATCGTCGCGCACTTCACGCCGACCCCGTAACGCTTGATCGCTTCTGCCGCTTCGACGGTGATCAGATCGCCTGAGGCGTCGCGGCTCTCGATGCTCAGGTCGTAGTACTGCAAGTCCACATCGAGGTAGGGCAGGATCAACTGATCCCTGATGAACGACCAGATGATCCTTGTCATCTCGTCGCCGTCGAGCTCCACAACGGGGTTCTCTACCTTGATCTTGGAGGCCATACGCGCGGCGATGCTATCGCGGCGACGCCTGCGTCGAGTCCGGAGGCAAATTATGGGAGACCCGGAAGCCATCACGATGCGACACCGGTCATCTGCTTCACTTCCACCTATGGCCACCGTCTCTGAGGATCCGCGCGCGGCCGCCGCCGCGCCGTGGCAGACACATACGGTCGCAAACCAGCCACCTCCGCTGGAGGGTGTTGATGTGTTCTCCAGCAATCTGCCGCTCGTGGAGGCGACCGAGCGCGAGGGCGCGAGCTGGGTGCGCGAGCGCGCCGCGGAGCTCGGCCGGTTCGTGGGCGGCGCGCCGCAACAGTTCTGGGGCCGGCTCGCGAACGAAAACAAGCCGATCCTGCGCACCCATGACCGCTACGGGAACCGGATCGACGAGGTCGAGTTCCACCCCGCCTGGCACAAGCTGATGCGGATGGGCGTCGAGCACGAGTTGCACTCGCTGCCGTGGACCAGCCAAGAGCCGTCCGCCCACGCCGCGCGCGCGGCGCTGTATATGACCGCGATGCAGGCCGAGGCGGGCTTCTGCTGCCCGATCACGATGACCTTCGCCGTCGTCCCCGCACTGCGCGCCCAGGCCGAGCTCGCGGCCGAGTGGGAGCCGCTCGTGACCGCGACCACATATGACCCGCGCCTGATCTCCGCGGCCGAGAAGGGCTCGGCGATCGCGGGCATGGCGATGACCGAGAAGCAGGGCGGCTCTGACGTGCGCGCGAACACGACCTTTGCCACGCCGCTCAACGGCAGCAGCGGCGGCGCCAGCGCGGAGTACGAGATCACCGGCCACAAGTGGTTCTGCTCGGCGCCGATGTCCGACATCTTCCTCGTCCTCGCTCAAACCCCCGATGGCCTCTCCTGCTTTCTGCTGCCGCGGATCCTCCCCGACGGGGAGCGCAACGCCTTCCACATCGAGCGCCTGAAGGACAAGCTCGGCAACCATTCCAACGCCTCGTCAGAGATCGAGCTGCACGGCGCGTGGGCGCGGATGGTCGGCGAGCCGGGGCGGGGCGTGCCGACGATCATCGAGATGGTCGGCCACACGCGCCTGGATTGCGTGATCGGCGCCGCGGCAGGCATGCGCGCGGCCGTGGTCAACGCCACCCACCACACGGCCCACCGCGCGGCGTTCGCAAAGACGCTGATCGACCAGCCGTTGATGCGCAACGTGCTCGCCGACCTGTGCCTGGAGTCCGAGGCGACCACCGCTCTGGCAATGCGCCTGGCGCGCGCCTACGACGAAGCGGGGAATTGGATCCCACCCACCCACGGCACCGGCAGCAACGAGTTGAGCGACGCGCATCTGTTCAAGCGCCTGGCGACGGCCGTCGGTAAGTACTGGACGTGCAAGCGCGCCCCCAACCACGCGTTCGAGGCGCTCGAGTGCCTGGGCGGTAACGGCTACGTCGAGGAGTCGGGGATGCCGCGCCTGTACCGCGAGGCGCCGCTCGCCTCGATCTGGGAGGGCTCGGGCAACGTGATGAGCCTCGACGTGCTGCGCGCGCTGTCGCGCTCACCGCGCTCGCTCGAGGTCTTTCTGCACGAGGTCCAGCAGGCGCAGGGCGCGGACGCGCGCCTGGACGCGCGCGTGGAGAAGCTGAAGAGCCAGTTCGCAGATCCGCCAACGCTCGAGACGCGCGCGCGGCGCGTGGTCGAAGACATGGCGCTGTGCCTGCAAGGCTCATTGCTGGTGCGCCACGGCGCGCCAGCGGTGGCCGATGCGTTCTGCGCCTCGCGCCTGGGCGGCGACGGGGGACTCGAGTACGGCACGCTGCCGGCCGGCAGCGACTTCGCGGCGATCATCGCCCGCGGCCGCGTGCAGCAGTAGGAACCGGAGCCCGACCCGCCTACCATTCAGGTAATGGCCCGGCGCACGAACTTCCAGCTCGCTCGCATTTTCGGCATCCGCATCGGCGTGGGGATCAGCTGGTTCGTGGTGCTGTTCTTCTTCATCTTCACCGCCACGCCCTACTTCCACGAAGTGCTCGGCGGCTCGCGCACAACCGCATATCTCGTCGCCGTCGCCTCGGTGATGTCGTTCTTCGTCTCGCTGATCCTGCATGAGCTGGGCCATGCGCTCGTCGCCCGCCGCAACGGCCTGACGGTGGCGGGGATCGACCTGTGGGCGTTCGGCGGCATCACACGCACGAGCGAATCCAACAGTCCCGGCGTGGAGCTCCGGGTGGCGGCCGCGGGCCCGTTGGTCACGTTCGTGGTGATCGTCCTGTGCATCGTCCTCGGCGGGCTCTTGGCGGACAGTAGGCACTTCTTCGACGTCGCCGTCGGCACCGAGGGCGTGCGCGCGACGCCGGCGCTCGTGTGGCTCAGCTGGGTGGGGACGATCAACGCGCTCGTGCTCGTGTTCAACCTGATCCCCGCCTTCCCGCTCGACGGCGGGCGGATGGCTCACGCCGCGATCTGGAAGAGCACCGGCGATCGCAACCGCGCCACGCGCTACACCGGACGCGCGGGCCAGGCGTTCGCTCTGGCGCTGGGCGCCGCTGGGCTGGCGTTGTTCGCCTACAGCGGCGAAACCGCCGGACTGCTGACGATGCTGCTCGCCTTCTTCTTCTATCAGGCGGCCGGCGCGGCGGTCGCCCAGGGGGCGTTCGGCCAGCGCATCCAGCACATCACCGTGGCCGACATCATGGACCGCGAGCCGGTCACGATCCCCGCCGAGCTGACCCTGCTCGACGCCCAGGAGGAGTTCTTCCTGCGCTATCGCTGGCCCTGGTTCGCCGTGATCGACCCCGCGCGCCACTTCCTCGGCGTCGTGCGCCAGCAACGCGTCGAGGAGGAGATCGCCGCGGGCCGTCCCGCCCTGCCCGTGGTGGACGTGCTGGAGGAGAACCTGCCGGTGCGCATCGACGAGCACCAGCCGCTCGAATCGCTGCTCGGCGCCGAAGGCCTCGGCCGCCTGGGCGCAATGGTCGCGGTCGACGCCGACGGGGTCCTGCAGGGCGTGGTCACGCTGGCCCAGGTGCGTCAGGCGCTGCGCCCGGCGACGTCGTAGCGGCGCCGGGCGCTCTCACCGGCCGTGGGTCGCCCACCGGGCTTCGACTATGCCGTGCCGCGCGCGCTCGGAGGCAGCGAGCGTCCTCGGCGACGGAGGGTTGGCGGTCCGCTCGTTATAGAGTCCCGGCCGCAACGCCCTTCTTTCCGTCAATCGACCTCATCAGGAGCCATGCCAACACACGACGTCTTGATCATCGGCGCCGGTCTCGCGGGCCAGCGCGCCGCGCTGGCCGCCGCGCAGGAGGGCGCCAGCGTCGCGATCATGAGCAAGGTCCAT
This sequence comes from Solirubrobacteraceae bacterium, assembly GCA_036744995.1. GTDB lineage: Bacteria > Actinomycetota > Thermoleophilia > Solirubrobacterales > Solirubrobacteraceae > Palsa-744. Next base: position 20,901 of record DAIOGX010000026.1, read on the forward strand.
CCCGTCCGCTCGCACTCGGTGGCGGCCGCGGGGGGAATCAACGCGGCGATCGCCGTCGACGACGACTGGCGCTCGCACGCGTACGACACGGTCAAGGGCTCGGACTTCCTCGGCGACCAGGACGCGATCGAGATCATGTGCTCGGAGGCCCCCGCCGAGGTCATGCACCTCGAGCACATCGGCGTGACCTTTCACCGCAACGACAGCGGCGAGCTCGACCTGCGCGCGTTCGGCGGCGCCTCGATGAAGCGCACCGCCTACGTGGCCGACATCACCGGACAGGCGATGCTGCACGTGCTCTACGAGCAGCTGATGAAGCACCACGAGCAGGTGGACTCCTATGAGGAGTGGTTCATCACCTCGCTGCTGCGCGACGAGGACGGTGGCTGCATCGGGGTCGTCGCGCGCGACGTGCGCAGCGGGCGGATGGAGACCTTTGCCGCCAAGAACGTGATCCTCGCCTGCGGTGGCGCCGGGCAGGCGTACAAGCCGACGACCAACGGCCTGATCGTGACCGGCGACGGCATCGCGCTCGCCTATCGCGCGGGTGCGCCGCTGATGGACATGGAGATGGTCCAGTACCACCCGACCTGTCTCGTCGAGACGGGGATTCTGATCACCGAGGGTGCGCGCGGCGAGGGCGCGCACCTGCTCAACTCAAACGGCGAACGCTTCATGGAGAAAGCGGCGCCGAACAAGATGGAGCTCGCCTCGCGCGATGTGGTCTCGCGCGCCGAGCAGACGGAGATCGACGAGGGCCGCGGCGTGGGCCCGCGCGGCGAGGGCATCTACCTCGACGTCACCGTCGTGCCGCGCAAGCGGACGCTTGAGGCGCTGCGCGAGATCGTCAACCTCGGCCGCGACTTCGCCGGCGTGGACATCACGCGCGAGCCGATCACGATCCGCCCCGGCCAGCACTACATCATGGGCGGCGTGAAGACGGACGTCCACGGCGCGACCTCGATCGCGGGTCTGTACGCAGCCGGCGAGGTCGCGTGCGTGTCGGTCCACGGCGGCAATCGCCTCGGCGCCAACTCGCTGCTCGACACGTTGATCTTCGGCCGCCGCGCGGGCGAGCACGCCGCCGCGCGGGCGAGCAATATGCCGATGCCCGATGTCTCCAACGCCCAGTTGCGCGAGGACGTGGCGATGATCGACGCGATCATCGGACGCGATAGGGATGGGAGCCCCACCGGCCCCACCCGCCCACGGCGGGTCTCTGAGATCAAGGAGGAGCTGGGCCAGACGATGAACAAGCACGTAGCCGTGTTCCGCGACGAGCAGGGCCTCAAGGAAGCGTTGGAGGTCGTGCAGCGGCTCAAAGAGCAGGCGGACTCGGCCTGGATCGACGACCGCGGCACGGTCTTCAACCAGGATGTGCTCGGCGCGATCGAGCTCGGCTACATGCTCGACTGCGCCGAGGCGACCGTCGTGGCCGCGATCGAGCGCAAGGAGTCGCGCGGCGCGCAGTTCCGCACCGACTACCCCGAGCGCAACGACGAGGAGTGGTTGAAGCACATCAACGTCTCGTCGCACGGAGATGGCCCCCCTCAAATCAGCTACTCGCCGGTCACGATCACCCAGTGGCAGCCCGAGGAGCGCAAGTACTGATGCCCTCACATTCGACGATGCCCTCGCGCCTCATGCCCTGGCCAGGTTCACATCCAACTGAGGAGGAGCGCGCCTGATGGCCGAGATCTACAAGCCACCGGAGGAGTTCAAGCTGCGACTGCGCCGCTACGACCCCGAGTCGGGCGAGGCTCCCTACTGGGACGAGCACACGGTCGAGCTGGAGCCCCATCGCTCGGTGCTCGAGGCGATCCTGCAGGCGCGCGATCGCTTCGACGGCTCGATCGGAATTCGCTGCTCGTGCCGGCAGGCGATCTGCGGCTCGTGCGGCGTGCGCGTAAACGACGAACCGGCGCTCGCCTGCCACACCCACCTCGACGCCGCGCGCGCCTCGGCGCGCGACGGGGTGATCGAGATCGAGCCGATGGGCAACATGCCCGTGCTCAAGGACCTGATCGTCGACATGGACGCGGTCCACTGGAAGAAGGTCAAACGCGTCACGCCGTGGTTGATCAACAAGCAGCCGGTTCCCGAGCGCGAGTACATAGTGCCGCGCGAGTCGATGGTCGATGTCACGCAGACGATGGCCTGCATCCAGTGCGGCGCCTGCGTCTCAGACTGCCTGGCGATGGAGGTCGACCCCGGCTTCATCGGCCCAGCGGCGCTCGCCAAGGCCTACCGTTTCGTGGGTGACCCGCGCGACGATGAGCACGACATCCGCCTGCGCGATCTCGCCGAAGACCCGCAGGGAATCTATGACTGCACGCACTGCTTCAAGTGCGTCGAGGCCTGCCCGAAGGGCGTCAACCCGATGGGCCAGATCATGCGCCTGCGCAGGATCGCGACCGCGGACCATCACATCGTCGATCAGAACAACGGCGAGCGCCACGAGGCGGCGTTCACGGGCCTGATTCGCGACAACGGGATCCTCTGGGAGGCGGAGCTCGTGCCGCGCTCCTACGGCGGCGCCTCGTGGTTCGGGAAATTCCACCCCGCCGCGGGCAAAGAGCTGCTCGCCTCGATCCCCGTCGCGTTCTACGGGCTGCTGCGGCGCAAGATGACCGTGATGGGCGTGCTCAAACCGCACAAGATCCCCTCAAGCGACCTCAAGAGCGTGCGGGCGATCTTCGACAAGGTCGAGAGCCGCCCCGAGCGCTACGAGCTGAACCTGTATGTGACCGGCTACGACGAAGACATCGAGGAGCCCGTCGCGAGCGCGGTGGGCGCAGAGGGCGCCCCGACACAGTCCATCGAAGGGAGCGCCCCCTGATGAAGGTCGCCTACTGGCCCGGCTGCGTCAGCCGCGGCTTCACCCCCGAGCTGCACGGCTCGATGGCGAAGGTCGCGCCGCTGCTGGACATCGAGCTGGTCGAACTCGACCGCGCGTGCTGCACCGGCGCGGGCGTGATCGCCGAGCACAACCAGGAGCTCGCCGACACGCTCAACGCGCGCACGTTCGCGCTCGCCCAGCAAGTGCAGGGCGCGGAGCTGATGATGAACATCTGCTCCACCTGCCAGGGCGCGCAGTCAGAGTGCCAGGAGCGCCTAGACGCGAACGCCGAGTACCGCGCGCACGTCAACGCGAACCTCGCCGGCGAGGGCCTGAGCTATGAGAAGGGCTTGACCAACAAGAACTTCCTGTGGCTACTCGTCGAGGAGATCGGCCTCGACACGCTCAGCGCGAAAGTCAAGCGCCCGCTTACCAATCTCAAGGTGGGACCTTTCTACGGCTGCTACATCGTGCGCCCGCGAGACCGTTTGGGGATCGACGCAGAGCATCCGCGCGACCACTACCTGCACCAGGTGATCGACACGCTCGGCGGCACCGTGATCGAGTACGCCGGCATGCGCAAGTGCTGCGGCTTCCCGATCATCACGATGAACAAGGAGGCCTCGCTCAAGCAGGCCGGGCGCCACCTCGGCGACGCCGTCGACGCCGAAGCCGACTGCCTCGTCACGCCCTGCCCGCTCTGTCACCTGAACCTCGACTTGCAACAGCCGATCGCTGAGAAAGTCGTCGGTCGCGAGTTGCAGATGCCGGTGCTGCACCTGCCCCAGCTGGTCGGCCTCGCGCTCGGGCTTGATCCGAGGGAGCTCGGGTTGAGCCGCCACGTGGTGCGCCCGACGTCGGTAATCGATTGGTCGACATCGGTCGTTGGCGCAGCCGCCTGAGGGCGCCCACAGGTGCCCACGCCGGAGATCGACGAATCTCCGATCGACCGGCCAGCACGTGTGTTGGCCGGTCGGTTCGGGGATGCTGGCCGAAACGGGGATGCTGGCCGAAACGGGGATTAGCGCCGGAGGCGCTTGTCTACCGGCTTCGGTCGCGGGCGAGTGTCTCCCGGGCTCGGTCGAAGCGCAAGTGTCTCCCGGTTCGGCACACTTCGCTCACTGCGTCCTCGCCAGCCATCCCGATTCGCCCTCAATGGGCGTACTGGGAACCAGTGGGAGCCGCAGCCGCGTAGGCTGCGCTCGTGAAGATCATCACCGCCGTCGGCAACAGGCCGCAGCGATCGAGCGGGAGGGGGGCAGGCAGCCCTCCCGCCCTGCACCCGCTGCTCCAGCACAGGTTGTCCCTATGAAGATCCTCACCGTCGTCGGCAACCGCCCGCAGTTCATCAAGGCCGCGGCCGTGTCGGGGCCGCTGCGCGCAGAGCATGAAGAGGTGCTGGTGCACACTGGCCAGCACTACGACGACTCGCTGTCGCGCGTGTTCTTCACCGAGCTGGGGCTCGCTCGGCCGGAGCGGGAGCTGGGCATCGGCGGTGGTTCCAACACCTCGCAGACAGCGCGCATGCTCGCGGCACTCGAGCCGCTGCTAAGCGAGGTGCGACCCGACGCGGCACTCGTCTACGGCGACACCAACTCCACGCTTTCGGGCGCCCTCGCAGCCGCGCAGGCAGGGATCCCGGTCGTGCACGTGGAGGCGGGCATGCGTTCGTTCGACCGCGCGATGCCCGAGGAGCTCAATCGAGTGCTCGCCGATCACCTCTCAGACCTCCTGCTGTGCGCCTCGGAGGTCTCCGCGGCCAACCTAAGGAACGAGTCGGTCGCGGGCAGGATCGAGATCGTGGGTGACGTGATGGTCGACGTAGCCCTGCGCTCGCAGCCGACCGCTCGTGCCAACGTCCAAGCCCTGCGTGCATACGGCGTCGAGCCGGGCGCATACCTGCTGTGCACCGCGCATCGCGCCGGCAACGTCGACGATCCGGCGCGGCTGGGAATGCTGGTCGAGTTGCTTGAGGCGCTGCCGGGGCCGATTGTGCTCCCGGTCCACCCTCGCACGCGCGCGCGCCTGACTGAGACAGGGCTGTGGGAGGAGCTCGAGCGGATCGACGGCCTGCAGCTGACCGAGCCACTCGGCTATGTCGAGTTCAGCGCGCTCGTCTGCCAGGCGCGCGCGGTCGTGACCGATTCCGGGGGCGCCCAGAAGGAGGCGTACCTTGCCGGGGTGCCTTGCGTGACGCTCAGAGCGAATACCGAGTGGGTCGAGACGGTCACCACAGGGTGGAACACGCTCGTCGACCTCGATGCCCAAGCGGCGTTGGCCGCACTCGACAGCGAGCCTCCCGCCGAGCGGCCGGAGCTCTATGGGGACGGCCATGCAGCCGAGCGCTGCGTAGCAGCGATCGGCTCTCTCGCCGAAACCTCGGGAGTAAGGCGATGACCTGCGCGTCCGTGCGCATGTGCGCGCAGGCATGCCCCCGCGCGCACGGAAAGACCGGGAGGCCATGATGAGCGAGCAGCAGCAGCAGCAGCAGCAGCAGCAGCACAAGCCCATCCGCGTCGGCGTCGCCGGCCTGGGCTACTGGGGCCCAAATCTCGCGCGCAACTTCGGCGCGCTCGGAGGCTGTGAGTTGGCATGGCTGTGTGACGCCTCCCAGCAAGCGCGCGAGAAGCTCGCACCGAGTTTTCCCAGCGCGCGGGCGACCGGCGATCTCAAGGAGCTGCTGGACGACCCCGAGCTCGACGCGGTCGTCCTCGCCACCCCTGTGCCCACCCATTCGGCGCTCGCTGTCGCCGTGGCCGAGGCGGGCAAGCACTGCTTCGTGGAGAAGCCGCTCGCCACGAGCGCCGCCGACGCCGAGCGGGCCGTGGCCGCGGCCGCGAGCGCCGGGAAGATCCTGATGGTCGGCCATCTGCTCGAGTACCACCCCGCGGTTGCGCGGCTAAAGGAGCTGATCGACTCAGACGAGCTGGGCGACCTCTTCTACGTGTACGGCAACCGCCTGAACCTGGGCAAGCTCAGAGCCGATGAGAACGCGCTGTGGAGCCTCGGCGCGCATGACGTCTCGGTGGTCCTGCATCTGATCGGGGAGGAGCCCGATGAGTGCCTCGCCCACGGCTCCTCATACGTGCGCGAGGGCGTCGAGGACGTGGTCTTCTGCTACCTGCGCTTCCCCTCCGGGGTGAGTGCCCACCTCCACCTGTCATGGCTCGACCCGCACAAGGAGCGGCGTCTGACCGTCGTCGGCGCGCGCCGGATGGCCACATTCGACGACATGCTGATCGAGGGCAAGCTGACGATCTACGACAAGGGCTTCGACGAGGACAGCGCGTCGTGGGGCGAGTACATCACCCGCTCCGGCGATACCTTCTCGCCGCGCATCCCCAACTCAGAGCCGTTGCGCCTGGAGTGCGAGCATTTCCTTCAGTGCATCCGTACTAACACCGCACCGCGCTCGGACGGCCACAGCGGCCTGCGCGTCGTGCGCGTGCTGGAGCGGCTGCAGCAGTCGCTCCGGAGGTGACCGGCTCCAGACGTGACCGGCGGAGGCAGCCAACTGTTATTGCCGCGCTGAAGCTCAGGATGGCCGGAGCGCACCAGATGACGCATCACGGCCGCCCGGCGGGGTCTACGAGGCGCGCAATATGCAAGGAAATTGGACGTAAAACAGCCCGACAATGGACGAATGATGTAGGGGTGCCGGAGCCGGC
>DAIOGX010000027.1:0-25195 GCA_036744995.1 Solirubrobacteraceae bacterium
TCCAGTAGTTGGTGGAGCCGTCGGAGCTCTTGATGAACAGCGTGGTCACGCCCGCCGCGTGTGCCTGGGCGACGATCGAGGCGATGTTGCCGCCGTCGGACTGGCTCAGGTACCAGATCCACATGCCCTGGCCTTCGAACGCGCTGCCGCTTGGAGCACCCGTGATCGGCGTCGTCGCCGCCGCCGCCGGCGGAGGATCTTTTGGCGGGGGTGGGTGGAGCGCATGGCGATAGATGTAGATCGGGCCATATGAGCTCGTGTGGCGCCCATGGCTGAGGAGCACCATGATGTGCCCGGAGTGCGCGGTCTTCGGCACGGTCGCCTCCAGGCCCGCCACGCCTTGATGCAGGTGAGATAGGGGCGAGGCGCTCGAGATACGGGCGCCCGGCGCGTGCGGGAAGGCCACGACCATCCTCGTCGTCAGCCCTTTACCCACAATCAGCAGCGTGCCGTGGGTTGAGACCTGGTGCGGGTTGCCGCTGCATCTCGCGACTGGCGTGCAGCTGACGCTCGTGATGCGCACCGTATTGACGTGTGGGCTGGAGGTGCTGGTGGTAGTGCTTTTGCCGTTGCCGCCGGTGGGGGTCTTGGCCTTGCCGGTTGCGCCGCCGGGGGCTGTTGTGCCGCCCAGGTTGCTCGCGGCCGCCGCCGGCGGAGGGTGGCCGAGCAGGACGGTTGCGAGCACGCCCAGCGCAAGCGAGCACAGCAGCGCGGCTGCTGCTGCGGCAAGGAACCTCGATCGCTTGTGGGCGCTTGTGCTCGCCAAGAAGACCTCTCTTTTCGCGCCTGAAAAGCCTGGCTCGAACGGGCGCTGATCGACCCTAGTCGTTCTGCCCTGGCAAACCGCGCAGCGGGACAGAAGTTGCGTTGCACGGGCGCATCATCAGCCGGCTCTCAGCCCCAGCGGAAGCCCAGCACCGAAGGCGCTGGGGCGAGCGGGCTCGACGGCAGGTCCACGGGCGGCTCGGGCAGGTTGTAGCCAGCGGGCGCGACATCGTTGGGCGCATCCGGGTTAAACAGCGAGGCCAGATACTGGATCTGCCCGCGTCCGGGCCCCAGCTCCGACTGTCCCCCGCCGTAGGTGGAGATGCCCTGCGCCGCGCAATAGTCGTACGTGTCCAGCAGTGAGCGTAACCCGCCCAAGCGTGAGGGCTTGATGTTGAGCGTGCGCGGCGGGAACGGCAGCGCCTCGATGTCCGCGATGCCATGGATCGGCGCATCCCAGGTGATTCGATCGCGGTGTCCAAGCAGAATCGGCTCGGTCTCGGCCGTCAGCTTAGGATCCTCGATCCAGGTATCTCCAAATGCCTCCACGACGCGGCGGTAGAGGGCGGGATCGGCTGGATTGTCGACGATCGTGCCCTCGTACTGGCCCTTGAGATCGACCGAGTCCACCGCGCCGAGTGCCACGAGCTCCGCGATCAGGGACGCGTCCCAAGATGGCGTGGGGTCGAGCTTGAAACGAAGCGTCGGCGCGATCTCCAGGCGCCGCTTGATTGGCTCGAGCGTTGGCGGCTCGCCGAGGCGCAGCGAGGCGACGAAGGAGACCGGTTGGGGGTCGCGCCCGAGCGCTGCATGCAGCGTGGTGTGAGCCTGGCGCAGCGCCAAGTCGAGCGCGGCCGAGTCGAATGCCCAGTTGCGATACAAACGAAACTCCGGGCGGTCGGTAGGTAGTGGGAAAAGATCGAGCGAGCGCAGGTGCGCGGCGAAGGTCCCGAGCGTGAAACTCCCGGCCAGCGGCAGCTTCGTTCCCGAGCGCTGCAGCGCCTCGTGATCCTCGGCGGCATAGGTGACGTCCTCGCCGACCCCCTCCTCGCCGTCACCATGCAGATGAATGACCGTCGTCTTGCGCACGAACTCGGCGGAGAGGTTTCTCTGCAGCGGCTCGAGTTCGTAGCCGTCGATCTGTACTGGCAGGTCGGCAAGCAGTTCCCAGGTGCTCATGAATTGGTCACCTTGGTGAAACCTCGGTCTCGTCGTCTGAAGATGACGCTGGTCCTCCAGCCCGTCGTGACCGGCCGGGCTTGCGTCCGGCCTCCCCTTCCAACCGGCTGACGAGCTCGTCGAGTCGCAGCTCCTCGAGCGCATCACCCACAGCCGCGAGCTCCCGCGCACATAGTTCGATCAACCCCTTCCCCTCTCTGACGAGCTCGAGCGTCTCGTTCAGGCTGGCCTCGCCGGAGTCCAGCCGGCGGATGATCTCCTCGACGCGTGCCGCGGCTGTCTCGTAGGTCTGCTGCGTCTCCGGCATCGTCGTCGGCACCGGTGTCTGGGGGTTATCGGGCGTCATCGGTTGAGGACTTTCGCAGGGACCACGTCGTCGGCGAACCGCAGCCGCACTTCGTCCTTGGTGCGGGCGCGCGCGGCGGTGAGGATCGGCTCGCCGTCAGCGGACTGCACAAGAGCGTAGCCGCGCTCGAGCGTGCGCTGAGGGTCGTGGGCGGCCAGCGTAAGCGCCAGCCGCTCGAGCTCGCGCGGTCGTCGCCGGCGGCAGTCGAGCAGCGCGGAGTCGGCCTTGCGCTGGAGCGTGGAGAGGTGCCGTGCCGTCACGCCTCGCTCGGACTGCAGGTGCCGGCGTGAGCCGGCGCGGACCTCGCGCAGATACTGGTGCAGCCGCGCGCGCTGACGGTCGAGGTGCGCGGTGGGCGCGCGCGAGAGGGTCGAGAGCAGACGGGCGCGGGAGAGCACGGCACGGCGACCGTGGTCTCCCAGCCGCACTGCCGCGGCCAGCTGCTCAGCCCGGGCACGCAGGCAGTCGACGCCGACGGCGGCCTCCGCGGCGTGGGTCGGAGTTGAGCAGCTGACGGCGGCGACGTCGTCCAGCAGGGTGCGGTCGGTGTGGTGACCGACCGAGGCGATCACGGGCACGCCCAAGAGGGCGACCGTGCGGCACAGGGTCTCGTCGCAGAAGCACAGCAGGTCCGCGAGCGAGCCGCCGCCGCGGGCCACGATCACCACCTCGACCCTGCCGACAGCGGCGAGATCTCCCAGGGCGCGCACGATCGCGGGAGCTGCATGTCGGTCCTGTACCGGAGCAAATCCCCACACCAGACGTCCCGCCCAACCGCGACGGGAGAGTCCCGCGAGGATGTCGTCGCGCGCCTTGCCACCCTCTCCCGTGACCACGCCGATCGTGCGCGGGAGCAGCGGGCGCTCGAGCAGCTTCTGGGGTTCGAGCAGGCCCTCGGCCAAGAGCTGCTTGCGTAAGCGGTCGATGCGGGCGAGCAGATCCCCCTCGCCAGCCACGCGCAGATCCGAGACCGCGAAAGAAAAACCCGGGGAGGAGGCGGCGCTGCCGGGATAGTAGTCGCAGCCGCCGGCAACGACCACCTGCATCCCGTCCGCTGGCTGCGTCCCCGTGCGGGCGAGCATCACTTCCCAATCCTTCAGCCAGACCGCGCAGGGAATCGCGCCCGAGGAGTCGCGCAGCTCGAAGTAGACGCGCGCCCGCGAAGGGCGCAAGTTCACCAGCTCGCCGACGAGTTGGACACGAGTGAGGGAGCGGAGCTTCGAACGCAGGGCGGCGGCGTACTCCCCAACGGGGAACGGACCGGCGAGCCTGCTGTTTGGGATGCCCTCGCCGGTGGGCGGGGCGGAAGGGGGAAGCGACGTGAGCATGAAAGCTCAGCATAGATAGGCGTTAGGATCGAATACGATGGCGATGCGCAGCTACCCATGTCTCCACGCATAGGGCAGCGGCAGCCGTGGCCAATCACAGCAAGGGCAATCGCCGCGGACGCGCCTCGCGCAAGCGGCGCCCGGTGGGCGCCGCGGTTGCGGATGGTGGCGCGAGGGCAGGAACGCCGGCGGGGAGTGGGGAGGTACGCGAGCCGAAGACCTCCCCGGCGCCACGTGGCCAGCGCGCGTCGGCGCGTCCACGCGGCGCAAGGCAGCGCGGCGGAGAAGGGTTCAGAGACCCGCTTTCGGTCGGCGAGCGCCCACAGGCGCCGTGGCATCCGCTGCCACTGTCCGAGCTCTTGATCCTGGTCGGGGCGCTCGGCACGGTATTTGGTTTGCGCCGAGGGGTCTCGCATGGCGGCCCGCCGCTGTTCGCGGGCATTGCGGCGGTGGTGATCGGCACGGTCGATTTCGTACTGCGCGAGCACCTGAGCGGATACCGCTCGCACACGATCCTGCTCGCCCTGCTGCCGACGGTTGTTCTCTTCACGGGAACGCTGCTGCTGTTGTCGGCGTTGATCACCCCGGTGCCGGTGGGGCTCAAGATCGCGCCGCTGGCGCTCTCACTGCCGCTCTTCGCGGCGCTCTACAAACTGCTGCGCGCACGCTTTGCAGACGCCCGGCGCGAGCGAGTGTTCGCCGGGAGGCGCTGAGGCATTCAAGGCCGGCCGCGATTTGCTCGGCGCGTTGAGAAAGGGGCCTCAGGTCGGGGCGGGAGCGTCAAGCACGAGCGAGGGCAGCGGTCGCTCGCCCTCCGCGGCGCCCGCGCCGCGCGTCTCGCCGCTGAAGCCCAACTTTTCCAGCCGCGCGATCTCGCGCTCGCCTTCGACCCGTGCCGGATGATCGGCGGGCAGGTCGCCGATCAAGGCGGCGATGCGATTGCGCAGTTGTAGCGCGAAGTGGGGGGTGGAGGCCCCCATCAGCTGGCGCACGTCCTCGACAGTCACTTGGTGCTCGCTTGCGCCGCGGGCGAGGCGGTTGGGGTCCTCGGCTTGGCTCATATTTGCTCTTAGAGGGCTTGGTAGATGGACGTCTATTCAGCGGGCGTTGCAGCTGGTTCTTCTTCCAAGGAAGCTTTCTCAGAGGCTTTACTTGGCGAGATCTCGAGCACGGAGTCGAGTTCGGCCTGGGTGACGGCGGAGATCGCGCGTTCGTCTCCGATCAACCAGCCGTGATTGTAGTAGCCGCGAATCGGCGGGACGGCCGCCGAGTAGCCGGGCTGGATGTCTGAGAGATAGTGGGCCAGCGCAAGCGGGATCGAGGATGAACTGCCGAGCAGGAGCAGCGGGGCGTAGTCGCCGGTGGCCGACAGCGGGGCCGCGGCGGGGGCGTCGAGCGGGCGGTCGGCGGTGGCGAACACGAGGCCGTGACCGCCTTCGTGGATGCCCCAGCCAAAGGACCCAGCGGCGAAGCGCGATACGGCGATCGCGTTATCGACCGGGCTGTAGCGTTCAGCTGGGCTGCTGGCTTCCCCGGGCGTGGAGCCACCGGAGACGGGCGTGACGGGCCCGAAGCGCGCGAGCGCCGCCAGTGCGCGGCTGGAAACGGCGGAGGGGGCGACGATGTAGATGGTGGGCCGGTGCAGGTGAGACAGCACGGCGGCCGTCGCAGCAGGGACACCAGCGGCGGTGACAAACAGGATCGGGGCGCCGCTCTCGGCGGCGAGTCCGGCCGCGGGCATCTCCAGGGCAGTGGGACCTTCGGCGGCGGTCACGATCACCTGCCGGGGCGCGAAGCCGTGGGTTACGCTCACGAGCCGCTCGACAGTCGCGGCCACGGCGGCGGGTTCAGCGCCGGCGGCGAGCCCGCGCGTGCGATAGCCGTCGGGGACGGTGGCGGTCGTACCGATCTGGATCACCTGGGCGCCACCGAGGGCTTGCGCTCCGACGGGATGCATAGCTTCCAGCGCCTGGCTGGTCGCGGCGGGCAGGGTGGAGCCTTCGCTGTACAGCAGTGGCGCGCTCAGGGGGGCGCTCGCCAGCGCCGAAGCGGCGAGCGCGGCGGGCCAGGAGCGCTCGTCCACGAGCACGACCGCCTGCGGGCGTGATCCGGAAGTCAGTCCGGGATACACCGCGCGCGCCACCGCCGCAGCGTCGATCACCGGATCGGCTCCGCCGAGTCGCGTCGTGTTCTTCGTCGCAAGACCCCCGGCACCCGCGGTGCTCACCTGGGCGATCGGCCCGCCTGAAGCGCTGGAGGACGAGGGCGAGGACTTGCCGCAGCCAGCGAGCGCGGCGCAGGCGAGCAGGGCCGCCGCGGGGCGGAGCGCACGGGCGTTCATGGGCGGGACACTATCGGGCGTCCCAGCGCACGAGGCGGTGCTCCGCGAGGGATCCCCGATGGCGGCGGGCATGCGGGGCCGAAAAAGTCCGGCGGAGGCCTCGACGATTCGCAAAAGCCCGGCATTTGCGGGGTAAACCTGCGAAACGACATGCAACCCGTGCAAGCGTCGTTGCACTCTGCTAGCCTGCCGCCACGAACGCCGAATCCTTGACTAGATGCCAAGGAACGGGGGACCCAAGTTGTTTGGGGCGAATCCCACGGTGGACCCGTGAGAAGCGCAGGCTCTTTCAGCGCTAGCCCGTCAGCTAACCCCGCAGGCCGACGAAAGAGGTTGTGGTTGTGCGGGTGCGAACCCTCAGCAGGGCGGTTTTCTGTAGCTTGACAATCCTCGCCGGGGCGGCCACGCCCGCCTTGGCAGCCTCGAAGACCGGCGGCGTCGCCGCCGCCGGCAGCGTGCCCGCCCCAACCACGACGCCAGCGACCCCCAAGGTCCACACGTTCCCCATCACCGCGCGCACCACCAACATCGCCTACAGCGGCCCCGTCTATGAGAAGACGGCTGCCGGCACGGTCGTTCCGTACACGCCCGTCCCGATCGGCGAAGCTCCCGGCGCGAGCGGCTCGGGCACCGACTCGACCGCCAAAGAGGCTACGACAGCTGCGGGCACGACCACATCGAGCGCAACTTCAACTGAAGCCGCCGAAGCAGGCGCGACCGGTGGCAGCGCCATCGCTCCCGCTCCCACGCCGGCCCCAGACGGACCCTTCGAAGGCCGGCCCGAGCTGGTCGTCCCGGGCTCGATGGCGCGCTACGTGGACGGCCTCGCGGCCGCTCCAATGTCGGCGCCGGCGCCGGTCCAGGAGATCATCTGGGCTGGAGATGAGCTCCCCGGACTGCCCTACATCTATGGCGGCGGCCACGCGTCGTTCATCTCGCCCGGCTATGACTGCTCGGGCACGGTCTCCTTTGCCTTGCACGGCGCCCGTCTGCTCACCACGCCTGAGGACTCCTCCGAATTCGAAACGTGGGGCTCGCACGGCGCGGGGCGCTGGGTGACGATCTTCGCCAACCCCGAACACGCTTACATGACCGTCGCGGGGCTGCGCTTGGACACGAGCGCCGCCAACGACCCGTCCAACCTACAGGGACCCCGCTGGCGTCCGCTGCGTCCAGCCAACGAGGGCTTCACCATCCGTCACCCACTGGGCTTGTGAGCTGGACCGCGTCGTCGTGCGCGGCGGGAAGGACCAAGTTGGGGAGTGCACCGATCAGGTATCGCGGTCGGCTACGCTTGAAGCTGCGGCCGGTGTCCGATCGGCCGTCTCGCGGAAACCAACAGGAGGATTAGATGGCCGGCCTGACTGGGCGCATGTCAACCGTCGTGAAGGCGAAGGTCTCGAAACTGCTGGACCGCGCGGAAGACCCCGCCGAGACGCTCGACTACAGCTACCAGAAGCAGGTCGAACAGCTGCAGAACGTCAAGAAGGGCATCGCGGATGTCGTCACCGCCAAGAAGCGGTTGCAGATGCAGGAGGCGACTCTGCAGCAGAGCGTCGTCAAGCTCGACACGCAGGCCCGCCAGGCTCTGTCTGGCGGCCAGGAGGACCTTGCGCGGACCGCGCTCGAGCGCAAGAACGTCGCCCAGACCGAGTTGCAGGGCCTCGACACGCAGGTCGCAGAACTCGAGGATCAGCAGCAGAAGCTGACCGACTCCGAGCAGAAATTGCGCGCGAAGATCGAGGCGTTTCGCACCAAGAAGGAGGTCATCAAGGCCCAATACTCAGCCGCCGAGGCGCAGGTGCGGATCTCCGAGGCGGCCACCGGTGTTGGTGAGCAGATGGCCGATGTGGGTCTCGCGATGCAACGTGCGGTCGACAAGACCGAAAATATGAAGGCGCGCGCCGGCGCGGTCTCCGAGCTCGAAGCCGCGGGGACCTTCGACGACATCACCGCGCTGGGATCGGGCGAAGACGACATCGATCATCAGCTCAAGCAGCTCTCGAGCCAACCGGCGGTCGACGACGAGCTTCAGAAGATGAAGGGGGAACTCGGACAGGCCTCCGCGGCGCCCGCCGCGCAGATACCCGCCCCATCCGGTGACGCCGCCGAGGCCCCACCCGCCGAGGCCCCGGCGCCCGATCCGGCGGGCACCGCCGGTGAAGCCGGTGGTCCGGCCGAGGGCCAGTCATGATCGTGCGGATCTCCGGTGAGGACCAGTACCGCCTCGCCGACGATCTGCACGGCCAGCTCGATCAGCTCGCCGGTGCAGCCCACGCCGCCGTCGACGCCGAGGACGAGCAGGGTTTCGCCCTGGCTTTGAAAGAGCTGCTCGACTTCGTGCGCGCGCACGGCGACGTCGTAGGCGATGACGAGATCGAGACCTCAGACGTGATCCTGCCGCCCAGCGACACGACGCTCCAGGAGGCCGCACGCGAGTTCACCGGCGAGGGGTTGCTACCCGACTAACCGCCTGTCGGCTCAGCCCCTCCAGAAACGGGGCATACGTGAGATATTCCCACCAGATGCGGCGCGTCTTGCTGGGAGCGATCTTCGTGGCGCTGCTGCTGCTCGACCTGACCGCCGTCTCCCAGACGCTGTCGCTGATCGGGCTGGCGACGGTGTTCGGCCTCGTCGGTCACGGCGCGATGTGGGTGCCGGCGGTGATCATCGCCGTGGCATTGACTGCGGGCCTGATCTGGCTGACCCGCCTCACCTGGCGTGGGTTGCGCTCTACCCCCGGTGAGCGCCCGACAGCGAGCTGAGCGCTCCTCGGCCAGCCCGAGGGTCAGATTGGTATTCCCCAAAGGGGAAACCAGCGCTCAAGTTCGGGCTCCATCGGCAGCTCGGAAGCCATCTGCGCCTTGATCTGCAGCTCGCGCTCGGTCGAGCGCTGTTGTTCGCCATCGGCTGGCACGAACGGATACCAGAAGCCGCGCTTGTAGTTGTAGATGAAGTAGACGCGGCGTTTCTGCGCGTCGGCGAACGCGAACACGGCGCACAGCAGCCGCTCGCCATGCCCGGCGGTCTCGATCGAGCTGGAGACGGCGTTGATGCCCACGGCGAGGTCTTCGACACTCGGCGCGCTGTCGGGGTTGTGCAGCACCATCCAGCGGTAGCCGTAACTGTCGTCCTCGGTGGATACCTGCGTGCCGCTATCACCGCCGGTGGCCTTAACCACCTCTTCCATGTCGCGCAGCGTCGCTTCGAACTCGGCGGTCGCGAGCGCTTGAAAGACGATCGCGGCAGTGCCGGTAGGGTCGATCTGGTGCTCGGACTGGAGTGCGATATAGGCGGTGGAGATTGCGAACAGGCGGTCGGGTGCGGGGCCCTTGACCTCGTGGCGGCCCATTAAGGCGTCGCGCAGGCCCACTACGCGGTGCCCTGCAGCTGGGACTCCAGCCGCTCGAGCGCCGCAAGGCGCTGCTCCAGCGGCGGGTGGTCGGCGAAGATGTTCATCAGCGACTTCTTTGTTCTGGCCGGCAGGATGAAGAAGGCGCTCATGCCCTCGGCCCGGCGCAGGTCCTGTGTTGGCACCCGCTCCATCGTGCCTGAGATCTTCAAAAGCGCCGATGCCAGCGCACTGGGGCGGCCAGTCAGCACGGCGGAGCCGCGGTCGGCGGCGAACTCGCGGTAGCGCGAGAGCGCGCGCAGCAGCAGGAAGGAGATGGCGTACACAAGCGCCGACACAAGCAGCACAATCATGATGTCCTCCTCCTCTTCGCGCCCGCGCCCGTATCCGCCGCCGAAGCCCCCGCCGAAGAACAGCGCGAACTGCGCGATCATCGAGGCCAGCGTCGCGAAGAAGCTCGCCAGCGTCATCACCAGCACGTCGCGGTTGATCACGTGGGTCAGCTCGTGCGCCATCACGCCTTCGAGCTCGGCCGGTGAAAGCAGTTCGAGAATGCCTCGTGTGGCGCAGACCGTGGTCGCCTTCTTCGATTTGCCCATCGCACAGGCGTTTGGCATCGAGGTCTCGATCACGCCGACTTTCGGCTTGGGCAGGTCGGCCTGCACGCACAGTCGTTCGATGATCCCGTGCAACTCGGGCTCCTGGGCGGCGCTCACCTCCTTGACCCCCATCGTCGCCAGCGCGATCTTGTCCGAGCCGAAGAACTGCACGAGCAGCAGCACCAGCGCGACGATCACGATCAGTCCGGCGCCCGCGCCGGCCGCGAACAGCACGCCGATGAACACCACGTAGACGGCGGTCAGCAGGAACATCGTCAGGAACATCCGCGCCTGCAGGCCCGTGTCTTTGCCGAAGCTCGAGTGTCGCTTGGTGACCATCGGGGTGATTGTCGCAGAAGGAGATAGATGAGGGCTAAAGTGCCGCGGACATGACGATGTCCGCGATCGGGATGCGATGAAGCCCGAAGTCCACCTGCTCGGCGTCTCGATCAAGACCTTCGGGGTGATGTTCGCGCTCGGCTTTCTCGCCTGCGGGGCGCTGGTGGCGCGCCGATTGCGCGAGCTGGAGCGGCCGGTCGACTGGTCGTATGAGATCGTGTTTTCCGCGCTGATCGGCGGCGTGGTGGGCGCGCGCGGCTACTACGTGATCCAGAACTACTCGCAGGTCAAGCACAATCTGCTCGGGTCGATCTTCTCGGGCTCAGGCCTCGTGTGGTACGGCGGCGCGATCGGCGGCGCGATCGGCGTGCTCGTGTGGATGCGCTGGCGCGATCAGCTGCAGTTGATCATGTTCGACATGTGCGCGACCGCGCTCGCGCTCGGCTACGCGATCGGGCGGATCGGCTGCCAGGTCTCCGGCGACGGCGACTACGGGATCCGATCGAGCCTGCCGTGGGCGATGGGCTATCCCCACGGCACCGTGCCGACCCCGCCAGGGGTGACGGTCCAGCCGACGCCGATCTACGAGACGGTGACGATGTGCCTCCTCGCGTACCTGTTGTGGCATCTCCGCGACAGAGTGCGCCCGGGGGTCGTGTTCGCGCTGTACCTCGTGGGGAGCGGGTTGGAGCGATTCCTCGTTGAGTTCATCCGCCGCAACGCCGAGGTGTTCGCTGGGCTGACGGCTCCACAGCTCGAGAGCGTCGCGCTGTCCGCGATCGGGCTCGTGTGGTTGGGGCTGATGGCGCGTGGAGGCGGTCTGAGCGGCCTGCGCGCCAAGACGAGCGCCCCCCGCCCGACGACGGCCTGACCCAGACCGTCCGACGCTGTCCCGAGCCCGCAGGCGATAATCCCCGGGATGGCTACCGAGACGAGTCTTTCGAACGTTTTTCCGCTCGGCAGCCGGCTGAACGAGCGCGGGCGGCTGGAGGTGGGCGGCTGCGACATGGTTGAGCTTGCCCGGGAGTTCGGGACCCCGGCCTACGTGGTCGCGGAGGACGACCTGCGCGCGCATGCGCGCGCGTTCGTGCAGGCCGGACGCGACGCGGGGCACGAAGACCTCCATGTCGTGTTCGCCTCCAAGGCGTTCCCCTGCACGGCAGTGCTCGAGCTGTTCGCGTGTGAGGGTCTGTGGTGTGACGTGGCCTCCGGCGGCGAGCTGCACCTGGCGCTGAACGCGGGGTACGCGGCAGAGCGGATCGTGATGCACGGCAACGCAAAGTCCGAAGCCGAGCTCTCAACGGCGCTCGAGGCGCGCGTGGGCTTGATCGTGGTGGACAACTTCGACGAGATCGACCGCCTGGAGCGGCTGATCGGGGAGAGCGCGCTTGGCGGGCGCGGCGCGGGGGAGAAGCAGCCGGTGTTGGTGAGGGTGACCCCGGATGTGCGAGGTGAGACGCACGAGAAGATCTCCACCGGCCAGGCCGACTCGAAGTTCGGCTTCGCGATGGCCGCCGCGGGCGAGGCGATCGCACGGATCGAAGCCGTGGACGGACTGCGGCTGGAAGGGCTGCACGCGCACATCGGCTCACAACTGCTCGCGCTCGAGCCGTTTCGCCGCGAGGTGGCGGAGCTCGCGAAGCTTGGAGACTTCCCCGTATATGATCTCGGCGGCGGCCTCGGCGTCGCCTACACCGAGGCCCAGCCAAGCCCGCCAACGATCGAGGAGTATGTCGGGACGCTCGTGCGCGGTGCGCGGGAGCATGGTATGGACGCTCCAGGCAAGCGGTTGTTGATCGAGCCCGGCCGGGCGCTGACGGCGAACGCGGGCGTGACGCTGTACACGGTGGAGAGCGTCAAGCGCAACGTCTCCATGTGGGTTGCCGTGGATGGAGGGATGTCCGACAACCTGCGCCCGATGCTCTACGGCGCGTCTTACGAAGCCCATGTCGCCGACCGCTTCGGCGGTGCCACGCCCTGCGTGCTCGCGGGCAAGCACTGCGAGTCCGGCGACGTGATCGTGCGTGATGCGCTGCTCGACGACCCGCGCCCAGGCGACGTGATCGTCACGCCCGCGACCGGCGCATACGGGTTTGCGATGGCGAGCAACTACAACGGCGTGCCGCGCCCGCCGGTCGTGTTTTGCAAAGACGGCGACGCGAGGATCGTCGTGCGGCGTGAGAGCTTCGAGGATCTGACGGCACGCGATGTCCACTGAACCTTTCAAAGTCGGCCTGCTTGGCCACGGCACCGTCGGGTCGGCGTTCGCCGCGCTGCTTGCGGAACGGGCCGGCGAGATCGAGCGCTTCAACGGCCGCGCGCCCGTGATCTCCGGCGTAATGACGCGCACAAGAGGCAACTTCGCGGAGATCCTCAGTGGCGCCGAGTTGATCGTCGAGGTGATGGGCGGGATCGAGCCCGCGCGGGAGTACCTGCTTCAGGCGATGCGCGCCGGCAAGGATGTCGTCAGCGCGAACAAGCAGCTGCTCTCCCAGCACGGTGAGGAGCTGTTCGGCGTCGCGCGCGAGCACGACGTGCACCTGCGCTTTGAGGCGGCAGTCGCCGGGGCGGTGCCGGTCGTGCGCCTGCTGGAGGAGTCGCTGGCCGCCACGCCGATCGAGCGCATCCACGGGATCGTCAACGGCACGACCAACTTCATCCTCTCGGAGATGGCCCGCGGCAGCTCCTACGCGCAGGCGCTCGCCGAGGCCCAGCGCCTCGGCTATGCCGAGGCGGACCCGAGCGACGACGTCTCCGGCCGTGACGCGGCGGCGAAGATGGCGATCCTCGCACGGCTGGCGTTCGGCGCGCCCGTGCACTTGGACGACGTGCCCTACGAGGGGATCGAGCACCTGCAAACAGACGACCTCGAGTACGCCCGCGAGCTGGGTCTCGGTCTGAAGCTGATCGGGACCGCCGAGCGCCGCGACGGCGGGCTTTCGGTGCGCGTCTATCCCGCGTTCCTCTACGCCGGGCACCCGCTCTCCTCTGTGTCGGGGCCGTTCAACGCGGTGACGGTCGAATCGGAGGCGATCACGGAGATCACGATGTCCGGCCCGGGCGCCGGCGGCCTGCAGACCGCGAGCGCGGTGCTGGGCGATGTCGTGAGCGTGATGACCGGCGGCGCGCGGCCGCCGGCCCCGCCGCTGGAATTGCGCCTGCTCGAGGACGTCCCGAGCGCGTTCTACGTGCACCTGGAGGTGGCGGACCGTCCGGGTGTGCTGGCGGCCGTCACGCAGGTGCTGGGCGAGCAGGGCGTGTCGATCAAGTCGGTCGTGCAGCGCGGGTTGGAGGAGAATGCGCGGTTGGTGATGGTTACCCATCAGGTGGCCGAGTCGAGCCTGCGCTCGGCGATCGCACTGCTCGAGGCATCCGAGTTCATACGCTCTACTCCGCGGACAATTCGCGTAATAGAAGAGGAGTTCGTATGAACCAGGCGATCGTCAAGGTCCCCAGGGTGGAGGGCATCCCGCCGACGGGAGCGCACGTGCCGCTGATCGAGCGCTACCGCGAGCGGCTGCCGTTCGAGCCGGGGGATCCTTTGGTCAGCCTGCAGGAGGGCTCGACGCCGCTGCTGCGCGCGCCGGTGCTCTCGGAGTTGGTTGGCGCGACGGTGCGTTTGAAGCTCGAGGGCGCCAACCCGACGGGGTCATTCAAGGATCGCGGCATGACCTGCGCGGTCTCAGCGGCGGTGCGCGATGGCGCCAAGGCGGTGATCTGCGCCTCCACTGGCAACACCGCCGCGAGCGCGGCGGCGTATGCAGCGCGCGCGGGCATCACCTGCGCCGTGATCGTCCCCGAGGGGAAGATTGCCCAGGGCAAGATGGCCCAGACGCTCGTGCACGGCGCGCGCGTGATCTCCCTGAAGGGCAACTTCGACCAGGCTTTGACGCTCGTGCGCGAGCTGACCGACACGCACCCGATCGTGCTCGTCAACTCTGTGAACGAATATCGCATCGAAGGCCAGAAGACCGCCGCTTTCGAGATTCACGAGGGCCTCGAAGGCGGCCTTGAAGCGCTGTGTATCCCGGTCGGCAACGCTGGGAACATCACCTCCTACTGGCGCGGTTTTCAGGAGATGGGAGCCGCGCCGAAACTGTTCGGCTTCCAGGCCGAGGGCGCGGCCCCGCTGGTGGAGGGCAAAGTGATCGAGCATCCGGAAACGGTCGCCTCGGCGATCAGGATCGGCAACCCCGTTCGCTGGGAGGACGCGATGGCGGCCGCGACGGACTCGCGCGGCGCAATCAGGGTGGTGAGCGATGCCGAGATCCTCTCGGCCTACCGCCTGCTCGCCTCCAGGGAAGGCATGTTCTGCGAGCCGGCCTCCGCGGCGTCGGTCGCGGGCCTGCTCAAGTACGGCGCCGACGGAGCCGAGCAGGTCGCGTGTGTGCTGACCGGTCGCGGCCTGAAGGATCCGGAGACGGCGATCGCGAACAACGACGGCATGGTGATCCAGTGCGTCGCCGAGACGGCGGCGATCGAGGAAGCGGTGCTGGGTGATCCGTAGGCTCCTCGTGCGCGTGCCGGCGGCCGGTATCGGAGCCCGCCCGCCCGCCCGAGCGCAGGCGGCCCCCCGGGGATGATCCGCCGCCGCGTCGTGCGCGTACCCGCGTCCTCGGCCAACCTCGGCCCCGGGTTCGACTGCATGGCGGCCGCGTTGGCGTTGCACCTGGAGCTCGAGGTGGTGGAGACTGGCGGGGAGCTCGCCGTGGAGACGGACCTGCCGGTGGAGATGGGGAGGGAGAACCTGTGCGTGCGGGCCTTTGAGCGGCTGCACTCCGCCGATGGCTTCACGTTCAAGATTCGCTCTGGTATCCCGCTCATCGGCGGCCTGGGCTCGAGCGCCGCGGCGATCGTCGCAGGCCTCGCGGCCGCCGACCACCTGTTCGAGCTGGACGCCGACCTATTGGGAGAGGCCACCGAGATGGAGGGGCATCCCGACAACGTCGCGGCGGCGCTCTGCGGAGGATTTGTCGTGTGCGCAGATGGAGAAGCTACGCGGTTTGATCCACCGACCGGGTTGGAGGCCCTAGCGGTCGTGCCGGATGAGGCGGTCCGCACGCGCGCGGCGCGCGCGGCCCTGCCGGCGGAGGTACCGCTGGAGGAGGCCGTGTTCAACGTCGCTCACGGGGCGTTGTTGACTCTGGGTCTGGCGCGAGGTGACTGGGACCTTGTCGCGCGTGGGTTGCAGGACCGACTGCACGAGGGCCGCCGCGCGTCGCTGTTTCCCCGCTCCTACGAGCTGGCCCTCAGTGCGCGTGATCTCGGAGCGCTCGGCGCCACGATCTCCGGCGCGGGCCCGACCGTGCTCGTGTGGTGCTTCTACGAGCAGACCGGCGCCGTCGTCGAGGCGCTGCGCGGAGAGATCGACGGCTGGGCGACGCTGTTGCGAACGCCATTTGAGCCACAGGGCGCCTATGTCAGGGAGCTCTAAGCGAGCTGGGTGAGGCGCTTGCGGGCTCCATCGAGTCCCGACAGGCGTTCGAGCACTTCGCCAGCGAGCGCCAGGTAATCCGCGCCCAGGTCGGGGCGGTGGTCGAGGATCGACTTCGCCCGCTCGGCGGACTCTGCGTAGGCGATCGATGCACGCACGACCGTGTCGAACACCTGCTCGCCGAAGCGCTCCTTCAGCGACGCCAGGGCCTCGCGCGAGTGGACGGTGCGCATGTCGGCCAGGTTGAGCAGCACTCCCAGCAGCGACAGCTTCGGGTTGAGGCTGTCCCGCGCGAGCTCGACCACCTCCATCGCCTGCTCGACCCCCTGCAGCGCGAAGTACTGGGCCTCAGCGGTGACGAGCGCCCGATCGGCCGCCACCAGTGCGTTGACGGTGAGCAGCCCGAGTGAGGGAGGGCAGTCGATCAGAACCACCTCGTACCCGCCGGGCGCCTCCGCGAGCGCGCGCCTAAGCGTCAGCTCTCGGCCCATCTTGCCGCCCAGCATCAGCTCGGCCTCGGCGAGGCTCAGGTTGGCCGGGATCAGATCCTCGTGGATCGCCTCCGCGACGGTGGCGCTGCCGGATAGCACCTCAGCGATCGTGGGGGCGACGTCGGGGGGGAGGTCGAAGTAGTCGGACAGGTTTCCCTGCGGGTCGAGGTCGACCGCCAAGGTGCGCAAGCCGCTGCGGCGAAAGGCGTCGGCGAGGGTCCGCACGGTCGTGGTCTTACCGGTGCCCCCCTTCTGCGAGAGGACGGCGATGGTGTGGGTACTCGCCATGGACAGGCGATACTACGCACCCAGCGTCTGCAGGGCAGTGATGCGTTCAGCCTGCGGTGTGGAGGGACTTGGGGTCTGGCACGGAGACCGCGTCGGGCTGTGGCACCACGTCGAGGAAGCTCAGTAGGTATCGCCCGACGAGGATCTCATCGCCATCCTTCAACACCTGCCCGTCGACCCGCGCACCGTTCACGAACACGCCGTTGAGGCTGCGGTCGTCGAGCACGCGCACGCCGTCGGGCTGGCGCACGATCAGCGCATGCCGGCGCGAGACGGTCGGGTCATCGAAACGCACATCGGCGGCTAGGCTGCGTCCGATACGCGTCCACTCACGCGTCAATGCGACCGTTCGCAACTCGCCGCTTTCCTCGTAGGCGAGGTACTCGCCCGGCTGTGTCGCGACGATCCGCTCGCGAGCCTCTTCCAGCCAAGTTTTGCGGGCGATCGGCGAACGGTGGTCGGCCAGCGTGGTCCCGTGCGCCTGCGGGCGTCCGGCGCTGAACAGCGAGGCGCGCACGAAGTCCCGGCCCGCACAACCTGGACAATCGGTCAGCTCCTCCGAGCCGGTCAGCGTCAGCACGTAGCCACAGCGCCGGCAGCGAAACGATCCTGCGCCGGCGATGGTGCCCGAAGTAAGTGAGTCCATCATGTGCTCCTCCTCTCTTCTCGGTGCTACCCGGAGGTGCTCCTCGTCTAGGGAAGCTCGTGACCATCAAATCATAACAATGCTGTCAATGTAAGCCACGGTCGCAAGTTCTGACAATAGGGATCTACCGGCGGAGTTCACGGCCGCGATGTTTCCGGGCGGCATCTGTGCTTTACCCCGAGTTACACCGCCATAAACGAGCAGGAACCGCGCGTGCGGCGGCGAAATCCGGGAGCGATCATGCCTTCGCCCGTCGCCCATCACGTCGAGCAGCTCGAGCGCTTCCTGCTGCGTCGCGGCGTCGGCGCTCTGGAGGCCGATCGCAATCACTGCACTGACTGTGGACGCACGCCGCTGATCGGCGAGCACGTCCATCTATACGATGGGCGCCGGCGTGGAGTCGTCTGTGAGCTGTGCCGGCAGCTGCGCCACGACCTCCCGGTGGCGACCGAGATCGTGCGCCACTCAGAGCACGGTCACGCCGTGCGGCTCACCGCCCACGCCGCATAGCCGTCATCCGCGGGGCATGGGCTCTAGAAAAGTTGTCTCAAACAGACTGGTGCGGTTGGGGCATTGCTGGACCAAGCTGGGACGGATCGGATGCCCGCCCACCCGGCGAAGCGCATGCTGGCGATCATCTGAGTGACGGGTGCCGAAGGGCGATGCAAGCCGTCACACGGCGAGACGATCTTTGATCGGTCAGCGCCGTGTCCAGAGACGCATCTCGACGTGCACGTCTTTTGAGACCGCCTGTAGAGCGGGATCGGAAAGCAGCGGTGGCCCCGAAATCCGCTGAGCCGGGCAAACTGAGGAAGCACTACTAAACTGGCGGTCGCCATGGATCCCGTGACCGTGTCTATCGTCGTAGACGCTCCCCGTGAGCGGGTCTTCGACTACCTGCAAGATATCGCCAACCACTCGGAGTTCACTGACCATTACCTCGTCGACTGGCATCTCACGCGGACCGACTCCGTAGGACGCGGGGCGGGCGCACGCTTTCGCGTGAAGGCGCCGGGTAGTCGCTTCAGTTGGGGCGACGTCACGTTTGCCGAGGTCGACTCCCCACACCGAATCGTGGAGGTGGGTCGCACCGGCAAGAACAATCGCATTCGCACGCTCGGCGTCTACGAGCTCGCGCCAGGCACGGCCGGCACGACACGCGTGCGCTTCACGCTGGAGACCGAGCCCGTCACGCTGTCAGACCGGATGATGGAGGGGCTCGGCGCGCGCGGCTGGCTGCGACGCAAGAACGCACGCGCGATGCGCCGTCTGCGCTCGATCCTCGAGCGCGATGAGGACCGCGGTGAGCGCGTGACGGTCGCCGGCGGGTAGGTGCTGGCCCCCACTCGGTAGACTGCCGCGTCGCATGAGCTGCCTTCTGCGCAAGTCCACGCTCGTCCTGTGCGCCCTCCTGGCGGTCCTCGCGCTCGGCGCGTGTGGAGACTCCCACACGCGGGTCACCACCGGCACCTACGCCGGCGAGTCGGGCGCGAATGCCCCCTACCTCAACGTCGGCCCGCTGATCTACGAGGTCCAGCTCTCGCGCGAGCTCAACCCAGCGAACACCGAAGACGCCTCCTACCTGCAGGGGCTCACGCCCGCTCAGGCGAAGCTCGGTCCCGGTGAAGAGTGGTTCGGCGTGTTCGTGCAGGTCTACAACAACACCTCCGCCGCGCTCCCGGCCGCCGAAAGCCTGACGATCTCAGACACCCAGGCCAACACCTACACGCCGACCGTCCCCGCCCAGACAAACCCGTTCGCCTACCGCGGCGGCCTCGTCCCGGCAAAAGGCCAAATTCCCATCCCCGGCTCGATCGCCGACACCGATGCGGTCCAGGGCGCGCTGCTGCTGTACAAGATCCAGGTCGTCTCGCTCGACAACCGGCCGCTCGAGTTGAAGATCGTCGATCCAACCAACGCCGCCGAGACGGCCTCGGCCGAGCTCGACGTCTAGCTGCTGGCCTGCAGCCCGGCTTCGAGCACCTGCCGGGCGACGGGCGCGGCGGTGGCGCCGCCGGCGCCGTCTTTGACGAGCAGCACGCCAACGACGATGCGCGGGTCGAGCGCGGGCGCGAACGCCGCGAACCAGGCGTCGGTGTTGCTAGCTTCGCTCGCCGTTCCCTGGCAGCCTTCTGGGGAGCCTCCTGAGCCGCCTTCCTTCGCGCTCGCTGCTTCTTTTCCGCTCGAACATGCGGTCGTCGTCTTCAGTTCGGCCGTGCCCGTCTTGCCGGCCACGGTGACCCCGGGGATCGCCGCGGAGGTTCCCGTGCCCTCGCGCACCACGTCGATCATCAGCCTGCGCACGGTTCGTGCGACCGCCGTGCTCGTCGCCGTCACGCCTGGGCTGGATTTGCTCGTGAATGCGAACGTCGGCCGTGGTCGACGGCCACCGTCGGCGATCGTGGCCGCCACGGTTGCCATCTGCAGGGCGCTGGCCAGCACTTCGCCCTGACCGATCGCGGTTGAGCCGACATCCAGTTCGCCTTGGATCTGCGACGCCGCGGGCAGCGTGCTCTCCACCGCCCCGGGTATGCCCGGTTCGTGGTTGAAGCCATAGCCTTCCGCTATCGCTACCAGCCGTGCCGCCCCGAGCTTGACGCCGAGCGGCGCGAACACCGAGTTGCACGACACCGCGAACGCGAGCTCCAGCGTGCCGCCGCATTCCTCGCCGTTCGCGTTGCTTAGCTTCACCCCGTCCAGGGTCGCGTATGTCGCGTAGGGAAAGGTGGTGTGTGGTGTGGCGATCCCGGCCTGCAACACCCCGCTTAGGGTGACCATCTTGAACGTCGATCCCGGAGGCTGGAGGCTGTCGAGGCCGATGCCCGCGACGGCCAGGATCTGCCCGGTGGCGGGTTGCATCGCGACGATCCCGCCGAGCTGTCCGCCGAGTGCGGTCACTGCGGCGCGCTGCACCGTAGGGGAGACGGTGCTGCGGACGGCGGAGGCCGCAGCGGGCGCGACGGACGCGAGCACGCGCTGCCCAGCGAGCAGTTCTCCTCCGGGGGTTCCTCGCAAGCGATCGTCCAAGGCTCGCTCCACCCCACTGATGCCGACGATCGAGCTTGCAGGTGCCCCTTCGGCTTCCAGCGCCTGTCGGCGGGCGGCTGGGACCGGGCCGATGCTTCCCACTACGGCGCTCGCCACTGCGCCGAGCGGCGAGCTGCGCTGCCCGGCGCCAGTCGCGGCGCCTTCGGCCAGAACGGACCCGTCGCGGGCCAGCAGCGTTGCGCGCCGCGGCAGCGTGGTGTGGCGACTGAGCAGCTCGCCGGGGCGCAGGCCGGGGAACGCGAGTGAGCGCGACCAGGCGATGTGAGCGCTTTCGCCGCCACCGCCCACGATCTTCAGCCCGAAGCTGAGCGCAAGCGTGCCGAAGAGGCGGGTGTGAACCCGTACCGGCACCGCCACCAAGCTGTCCTGTCCATCGTGGGGCTTACCCGTCACCTGCAGGCGGGTGGCGGTCGCGGTGGTCAGCGCGTTCTGGTAAGCGTCGATGAATTCGCTGATCGAGGTGGTCCGCTGGGAGGCAGCATCGATATCGGAGTACATCGTTGCGTATTCGCCTTTCGTCCAGGCCGCGACAAACCGCGCGGCGAGAGCGTGCGCTTGAGAGGCGGTGTGATTGGCGCCCACGATCGCGCCGATCGCGAAAGCCACGCCGGCCAGCGCGATCACTGGGCGCGCACGCCGAAAGCGCTGGCGCTGGGCGTGGCTTTCAGTCACGGACCGGTAGAACATGACAGGTGACACAGCTGGACTGGATCATCGTCGCGTTTGCGGCCCTCCTAGCCGCGTTTGGCTTCCGCCGCGGTTTCATCGTGGGGGTGCTCTCCTTCAGCGGGTTCGCGCTAGGTGCATTCTTCGGAACACGTCTGGGTCCTCTTCTGCTGCCGCGGGGATCGTCCTCGCCCTACGCCCCCGCCTTTGGCCTGCTCGGGGCTGTGCTCGCCGGCGCGATCCTGGCGAGCGGGCTGGAGGGCCTTGGCTTTCGGCTGCGCCGCACGCTGATCATCCCAGGCATGGGCTTGCTCGACGGTTTGCTCGGCGCGGCACTCGGCGTCGCGCTCGGCCTGGGCATCGTATGGATCGTGGCTGCCGTGGCGGCTCAGACGCCGGGGCAGGAGACGCTGCGCGCGGACATCCAGCGTTCGCGGATCCTGCGCGAGCTCAATCACCTTCTGCCACCTTCGGGTCCGATCTTGAACGCGCTCGCGCGGCTGGACCCGCTGCCTTCGATCGTGGGTCCCTCGCCGGATGTCGCCGCACCTCAGCCTGCCGTCGCGCGCGAGCCGGGCGTGCGCAGTGCCTCGCGCAGCGTTGTGCGCGTCCTCGGCACCGCCTGCGGCCTGGCGATCGAGGGATCTGGCTGGGTGATCCATCCGGATATCATCGTGACCAACGCCCACGTCGTCGCCGGCGAGCAGGACACGACCGTCGAGCCCGGTGGTGATTCGCCCAATCTGCCCGCGCGCGCGATCGCGTTCGATCCGACCGACGACATCGCCCTGCTGCACGTCTCGGGCCTCTCTGCGCCCCCTCTCAGCCTCGTCTCCGAACCCGATTCGGGCACAGCCGGCGCGATCCTCGGCTATCCCGAGAACGGCCCCTTCGACGTGCAGCCGGGGCGGATCGGGCGCACGCAGACCGTGATCACCCAGAACGCTTACGGTCAGGGCCCGGTTTCCCGGCTGCTCACCCCGCTGCGCGGCCTCGTGCGCCCGGGCAACTCCGGGGGGCCCTTGGTCGACGGTGCCGGGGATGTCCTGACCACCGTGTTTGCCGGCACCGTCGGCGGCGGCCCGCACGGCGGCTATGGGGTTGCAAACGCGACGGTAGCCCACATTCTCGCTGAAGCGGGGAGCACGCCGGTCGGCACGGGGCCGTGCGCGGCGGGATGAGTCAGGTGCCCGCCGGCGCCGGGCGTGATGTCGTCCGTGGCCGGGTGCGCTTGGCTGCGGTGGGAGTCGGGGCCGTAGCAGGCTTGGTCGTGCGGCGCTGGCGAGCGGGGGTTGCCTGAGGCTCCTCGTTTTCGCCGCCAAGCTCAGCGATACGCGCGTCGATCGCGGCCTGGACGGTGGACAGGCGGCGCACGAGGCGGGTGCGTACCTGCTCGAGCTCCTCGGCGCTGAGCAGCGCCGGACCGGTGCCCGCGTGAGTTTGGGGCGCCGCGGGCGCGATGCCGGGGTACTCGGCTTCGATTTCCCCGAGCGCCCGCTCGAACGCGGCGATCTGCGTGCGCAACAGCCGTCGCTTGTCGGTCTCCGATCGCTCCGTTCCTTTGTCCTCGGGCCAGGCCAGGGGGGACTCAGGTGTCACGTAGAGCGCGGCGGCGACCTCGCGCGGGTCGACGCCGGTCTCGTGCGCCTCACGCGCTGCGTTGGCGGCGATCGTGCCCACCGCTGAGGGCCGGCGCGGCGTGGATGCGACGAATGTGCCGCTGCCTTGCTGGCTGTCGATCAGGCCTTCCTGTTCCATCCGCTGGTAGGCGGCGCGGACGGTGTTGACGTTGATGCCGACGGCCTCGGCGACTTCGCGCAGCCCCGGCAGCCGCTGGCCGGGCTGGAACCTGCCGTCGGCGATGCGAGTGCGCACCGCCCAGGCGAGCTGTACGCAGATCGGTATCTCGGCGTCACGGTCGACCACGATGCCGAGAGCATCCATTTGGGTTGCCGCCGATTCGGTCACATCAGGCCGGTGCACCGCGGAGGGCGTGCCTATGGGCTGTCTGTTCAGGGGCTTACGGGTCACGCTCTCACGTTAGCGATCTTCGCGGAAGATACATAGTGTACTAGTGAACTAGTACACTGACGCAATGGACGTGGAGGAGGGGCGCTCACAGGGCCCGGAGGCTGGATCGATCGAGGCCGGATCGGGACCCGCGCGAGCGTCGGCAGCGGCTGGCGGTGGGCGCGACCTCGCCGAGCGGGCGTTCCTGCCGACGAGGAATCTGCTCGAGGAAGTCGGGGACATGATGCTCCTGGCAGGCAGGACGATCTCCTCCAGTCTGCGCCCCCCGTACCCATGGGGAGGGGAGTTCGTGTCGCAGTTCCTGTTCGCGCTGCGCTTGTGCTGGCTGCCGCTGCTGCTGTCCACCATCGCTATCAGCTACGGGGCGCCGGGCCTGGAGGCGGCGAACTTTCTGGCGGTCTTTGGCGCGCTCGACCGGCTTGGCGGGTTTTTCGTGGTGTTCGCTGTCCGCGAAATCGGCCCGCTCATCACCGCGATCGTGCTCGCAGGGGTGGCGGGCACCGCGATCACCGCCGATCTGGGGGCGCGGAAGATCCGCGAGGAGCTCGACGCGCTGCAGGTGCTGGGCGTGGACCCGATCAAGAACCTCGTCGTGCCGCGGTTTCTCGCGCTGATGCTCGTCACTGGGCTGTTCAACCTGTACGCGATCCTGTTCGGCCTGTTCGGTGGTCTTCTCGCCGAGATCACATACGAGCAGCCGCTGGGGCCGTTCTGGAACACGCTATTCGCCAACGCCACGTCCACCGACCTGTGGGGGTCGGTGTTGAAGACGACGTTGTTCGGGGCGATCATCGCGATTGTCTGCTGCTACAAGGGCGTGACCGCCTCAGGCGGTGCCGAGGGCGTTGGCAGGGCGGTCAACCAGGCGGTCGTGATTTCGTTTCTGGGGATCGGTGCGTTCAACACCGTGTTCACGCAGACGTTACTTGCGACGCATCCGAACATCCTGGTGATCAAGTGATCTCCGCGCTGGATACGGCGATGGGCTCGCGCCGGTCAGAGGGTTCGGGCAGGCCCGCTGCTGGAGCCGAACAATGAACGCACTGCTGGCCATGCCGCGCGAATGGATCGCCGCGACTGGCGAGATCGCGGGGTTTACCAGCAACGTCGTGCGCGACGTATGGGGTCTACGTGTGTTCCGCTTCTTCGGCGAGTCGCTGCGCCAGTCGGGCATTCTGATCGTCTCCTCGACAGCCGTCATCTGGGGACTGGTGTTCATCATCGGGTTGGGCACGTGCGGGGTTCAGGGTGCGTACTTCACCGAGGCGCAGGGCGCGCCGGCTTATGCGGGCGTGTTCGCCGCTTGGTGTGACCTGCGCGAGGCCGTGCCCCTCACGTTCGGGTACATGATGGCTGCAAAGGTGGGTACGGGTATCGTGGCGGAGCTCGGCGCGATGCGTATCTCCGAGGAGATCGATGCCCTGGAGGTGATGGGGATCGACTCGATGACGTTCCTGTGTGGAACGCGCCTGCTAGCCGCCTGGATCGTGCTGCCGTTCATGTACCTCTCGGCGATCGGCGTGGCGTATCTGGGTTCCTACATTGCGGTGGTGCAACAGGTTGGATACGTCTCTTCAGGCGGCTATCTGCTGATTTTCTGGCAGTTTCAGAACCCGCCTGACTTCCTGTTCAGCATGATCAAGGGTATGACCATGGCCACGGCGATCGTGCTCGTGGCGTGCTACTACGGCTATAACGCCAGTGGGGGACCGGTGGGCGTGGGCACGGCGACGGCCAAGTCGATGGTGCTCAACCTCGTGCTCGTAAACCTGATCGGCATGTTCGGCACGCAGGTGTTCTGGGGCGCCAAACCGCGCGCCCCGATCGGAGGGTAGGAGCGGATGCCGCGTGCGGCGATCGCCCGGCGTCGTGCCCGGAAGGCCATCGTGGCCCCTGCCCCATGGACCCACAATCTGTTCCACCGACAACCCCACCCGCTACGCTGACCGCCATGCAGAAGACACTGGTGATCGCCGAGAAGCCCTCAGTGGGGCAGGACTTGGCGCGCGTGCTGAAGGGTCCCTTCAAGAAACAGGAAGGCTTCCTGGAGGGTCCCGAGCATGTGGTCACGTGGGCTGTGGGACACCTGGTCCAGCTGGCGGAACCGGATGCGTACAACGCCAAGTACAAGAGCTGGCGGATGGCCGACCTGCCAATCGTGCCAGAGCAGTTCAAACTGGTGGTGCGCGACGAGCGCTCGCGCAAGCAGATGACGGTCGTCACAAAGCAACTCGGCCGCGAGGACGTTGAGGAGATCGTCAACGCCTGCGACGCCGGTCGTGAGGGCGAGCTGATCTTCGCCTATCTCTACGAGAAGGCCAAAGGCAAGAAGCCGGTGAAAC
>DAIOGX010000028.1:0-24831 GCA_036744995.1 Solirubrobacteraceae bacterium
ATTGTCCGGATGTCGGGCTTGAGAGCGGCGCGCGCGATGACCGCTGTTTCGGAACGGAGGACGCCTTCAACTGCGTTGCGGATGCCTGGGAGACCTACCGTGACCTCGAGCACCTCTGCTGGGACTAGCTCGTGGCGCCACCGGTGACAGATGAACGCTCGCCCCGCCACCGGCGATGGCGGCTGTGCAGCTATGTGCTGGACCGGCGCGACTTCAATGAGATCCGGATGCGGTTGCCGCGCGCGGTACGCCGTGACGTGGAAGTGGCGCCGGAGGGTCATGTGGGGCTAGTCGCCCAGGCGATCGTGGGCGAGCAGGGCGACCTGCCGCTGGCGGTGCTGTACGACAACGCGCCAGCCTGCGTGGCTACCGAGGCTGTGCGTAAGCTCGAGCAGCGCCTGACGGAGCTGCTCGGATGAGCGCCCGTCGATCATGCCCACACGATCTGCGGGCGCGCGGGTTGAACGCTTGATCGGCGCATCCGAGGCGCTGGTTCTCGCCGGTGCGTCGGTGATCATCGTCGGTGCTCTGAGTGCGGTCGTGAGTCGCTCCCCCCGCGCCGGGCTCACCGTGCAGTCGATCGGCGTGGTGTTGCTTGGTGCGGCCGGCGTGTGGGTGCTCGCCTCCGGGCACGCTGTGGGCGCGGCGTTTCGCAGCGATGTGCGCCCGGCGTTTGGCGTCGACGGTCTCAGTGGCTTCTTCCTGTTGGTCATCGCCGTGGTCGGGGCACCGGCAACGCTGTTCGCGCGCGACGCCCTGGAAGCGGACGGGCGGGGTCGTTCGCTCGCGCTCGCCACGGGAGTCTTCCTGCTGGCACTGGTCGGGTTTGTGTGCGCGCGTGATGTCAGCACGTTTCTTGGGTTCTGGGAGCTGATGACGCTGGTGCCGGCCGCTGCGATCCTGCTCGCCCGGCAGGATCGGGAGGCCCGCCACGGCGTGTTCGTGTATCTGGCGATCACGCACATCGGCGGCGCTGGCGTGTGGGTGTCGATGCTCGTGCTCGCCCAGCACGGCGCGCTGGGCGGCCACCCGCTGGGCGGTGGCTTGGCGGCGTTTGTCGCGTGCGCCTCGCTGGTCGGGTTCTCCACCAAGGCCGGGTTGATGCCGCTGCACTCGTGGCTGCCGAGAGCGCACCCGCTGGCGCCCGCGCACATCTCGGCGCTGATGTCGGGCGTGATGATCAAGCTCGCGCTCTACGGGCTCGTGCGCGTGCTGTTCGAGTGGCTCGCCCCGCCCGGCATGTGGGTTGGGATCACGCTGATGGCACTCGGCGCCCTGTCGTGCGTCGGCGGCGTGCTGTACGCGTTGATGCAGCACGAGCTCAAGCGGCTGCTGGCGTTTCACTCGATCGAGAACGTCGGGATCGTGGCGCTGGGGCTGGGCGCGTCGCTTGTGTTCGGAGACATCGGGCAGCCCACGTGGAGCGCGATCGCGTTCGCGGCGGCGCTACTGCACGCGCTCAACCACGCGCTGTTCAAGGGGCTCCTGTTCCTCGGCGCCGGGGCCTTCAGCAAGGCGGTCGGCAGCCTGGAGCTCGATCGGCTGGGCGGCCTGCTGCGGCGGATGCCGTGGACGGGCGCCGCGTTCGCGCTCGGCGCGATGGCGATCGCGGGGCTGCCGCCGCTGAACGGGTTCGCCTCGGAGTGGCTGACACTGCAGTCGCTGCTGCACCTCGGGGTCGCGAGCCACCTCGGCGTCGCGCTCGCCGGGGCACTGGCGACCGCGGCGCTCGCGGCAACGGCGGCCCTGGCTGTGTACTGCTTCGTGAAGGTGATCGGGCTGGTGCTGCTCGGCCTGCCGCGCCGCGCGGAGTGCGCGCAGGCGAGCGAGGTGCCGGTCGGGATGCGGGCGAGCATGGTCTTCCTGGCGGGGTCGTGCGTGGCGCTGGGCGTGCTGCCCGGGCTGCTGGTGCCCACCCTGGCCGCGCTGGGGCCGGGGCGGGTGACGTTACCTGCCGGCGCGGGGCTGAGCGTGCCCGGCACCGGGTCGCTGCCGACCCTCGCGCTGGCGCTGGCGCTCGTGGTGTCAGTCGGCGTGCTGGCGAGACTGGCCAGGAGTCCCCGTGCGGCGCCGGCCCCGGCGTGGGTGTGCGGCCAGCTGCCGGCGGCCGGACTTGCGTGGAAGGCGGCGGGGTTCACCAAGCCGCTGCGTCTCGTGCTGGAGGTGCTGTTTCGCGCACACCGCGAGGTGCAGGTGAGCGTCTCCGCGGGGGTCGTTCAGAGCATCACCTATAAGGCGGAGGTCCCGCACCTGTTTGACACCCTGCTCTACGGCCCCGTGTCGCAGGCAGCGCTGCGCGCCGCGGGGGTCGCACGTCGCTTGCAGTCGGGCAGCCTGCGCGCCTATCTGATCTATCTCCTCGCGCTGCTTGGACTGCTCTTGGCGCTAGCTCGAATCGGGGTTCTGGGATGAGCCTTGCGACCCTGATCGCGGGCGTGATCCAGGTCGCGGGTGGTGTGCTGGGCGCACCGGCGATCGTCGGGCTGATCCAGCATCTGAAGGCACGCCTGCAGGGCCGGCGCGGACCACCGGTTCTGCAGCCCTACCGCGAGCTTCGCCGGCTGTGGGGCAAGTCCGGAGTGGCGCCCGAGCCACACACGTTCATCTACACCCTGGCACCGGCGCTCGCCGCTGCATCTACCGCGCTGGTGCTGTTGCTGCTGCCGATCGGCGGGCACGCCCCGGATTGGGGGCTGGGCAACGACGCGCTCGTGCTGGTCGGACTGCTGGCGCTCGCCCGCTTCGCGGTGACGCTCGCGGCGTGGGACACCGCGGGCGCGTTCGGCCTGATGGGCGCCGCTCGGGATTTGATGTTCTCGGTGTTCGTCGACGGGCTGCTGCTCTTGGTGTTGGTGCTGCTCGCGTTGCCGCTGCACAGCACCGATCTGCTGTCGATGAGCCATGCGGCCACGTTGCCCGAAGTGTGGGCAAGGCCGGCGCATTGGGCGGCGGCGCTCACTTTCTGCCTGGTGATCCTCGCCGAGACCGGCCGCCAGCCGGTCGACAATCCCGACACCCACCTGGAGCTCACGATGGTCCACGAGGGGCCGTTGCTGGAGTACGCGGGACGCGATCTCGCCTACCTGCAATGGGCAGCCGCGGCGCGGCACTGGATCATGCTCGTGCTCGCATGTGAGCTGTTGATCCCTCACCCCGGACCGTTCGTGGCGCAGCTCGCGGTGCTCGCCGCCGGCGTGCCGGCGCTCAGCGTCGCGCTGGCGGTGTGCGAGACCGTGCAGGCGAAGATGCGGGTGCTGCGCGTGCCGCTGCTGCTGGGCTCCGGGGCGGCGCTGTGTCTGCTGGGACTGGCGAGTTGGTTCGCCGGGGGCGGCGGATGACCGGCGCGGTGACCTGGGGGCTCGTCGTCAGCTCGCTGGCGGTGATCGTCGTGCGTCGTCGCTCGCTGGCAATTGCGCTGGTCGCGGCACAGTCGCTCGGGCTTGGCCTCTACGCGATCGCGCAGGGGTCGCGTACCTCGACCGCGCTGGCGGTGGCCGGGACGGTGCTGATCGCCAAGGCGCTGGTGCTCCCGGCGCTGCTGCTCTTCACCGTGCGGCGTGCCCGCAAGGAGCGGCTGATCGCCACCGAGATCCCGGCGCTGGGGCGGCTGGCGATCTCCGTCGCGGCGGCGCTCGCCGTCGAGCAGTCGATCCCGCGCTTTGGCCTGGCCGGCGCCGGTGTGGAACACGCCGCGGTCGGGGTGCTGGCGCTCGGCATCCTCACCGCGGTGGTGCGCCGCGCGGTGCTCTTCCAGGCGCTGGGGTTCCTGATCGCCGAGAACGGGATCTACCTCACCGGGCTGTCGTTGCCCGGTGGTCTGCCGGTGTTCATCGAGCTCGGCCTCGTGTTCGATCTGGTGGTGATCGTGTCGGTCGCGGCGGCTTTCGCGGCCAAGATTCACGAGCAGCTCGGTAGCGGCGACAGCTCTCTGCTGGAGGCGCTGCGTGACTGACGTGCTCCTGATCGCCGTGCCGGCCGTGCCGCTCGTTGGAGCGCTGCTGGTGCGATTGCCCCGCACCCCTGGCGGCGCCGATCGCATGAACCTGATCGGCGCGAACATCAGCACCGTCCTCGCGCTCACCGCGAGCGTCGTCGGCTTCGTTCACGGCGCGCGAGGGCTGCACGGCTCCTGGTTCGTGCTCGACCACGCCGGCGCGTGCTTTCTCGCGGTGATCGCGGTGGTCGGGTGGTGCAGCGCGATGGTCTCGCCGACCTACCTGGCGAGTGCGGGTAAGAGCCTGTTCACCGCGCGCCGGGCGCGCGCCTGGTACTACACCGCGTTTTACCTCTTCTGGGCTGCGCTGCTGGCGCTCGCTTTGGTGAAGAATCTCGGGGTCGCGTGGCTGCTGATCGAGGCGACGACCGGGGCCTCGGCGCTGCTGGTCGCCTACAGCGGACGGCGCAACGCCCTGGAGGCCGGCTGGAAGTACCTGGTGCTCACGACCTTCGGGCTGGCGGTCGCGTTGCTGGGCATCCTGATCCTGTTCGCCGGGCTGGCGCCGCACGGCGGGACGCTCTCGACGCTCGACTGGCAGAGCATCGCCCGACATGCCGGTGGTCTACCGCACCAGACGGCGCTGTTCGCGTTGATCCTGATTCTCGTCGGGCTCGCCGCGAAGATCGGCTGGGCGCCAGTACACAACTGGCTGCCCGACGCTCACAGCGAGGCGCCGCCCCCGGTCAGCGCGCTGCTCTCCGCCGCATTGCTGCCGACGGTCATGTTGATCGCGTGGCGTGTGGTGCTGACGCTCGGTGTCGCGGTCCCGCATCATCTCGCCGACCATCTGATGCTCGCGTTCGGGCTCGCGTCGCTGGCGATCGCGGTCCCCTTCCTGTGGCGGCCGATGGCATGGAAGCGACTGCTGGCCTATTCGAGTCTCGAGCACATGGGGATCCTCGCGCTCGGGATCGGGTTTGCCTCACCGCTGGCGACGGTTGGCGTGATCATCCACCTCGCCGGGCACGCCCTGGCGAAGTCGCTCGGGTTCTACACGGCGATCCCGCTGGCCCGTCACGATCCCTCGAGCGCTCAGCGCGCACCGCGCGGGCTCGCGCGGCTCAGCACCCCGGTCGCCGCCGGCGCCGGGATCAGCCTTGCGACCCTCAGCGGCCTGCCGCCCTCGCCACTGTTCTTCAGCGAGCTCTTGATCCTGCTCGGCGGGATCGCCGCGCACCAGATCACGAGCGTCTCGATCGCCGCGGTGCTGATGGCGCTCGGGTTCCTCGGCCTCGCACACGCGCTGATCGAGACGCTCGCCGGCGAGAGCCACGGGCATCGCTGGCGCTCCGGGCGCACGGTGCGCCTCGCCGGCCGGCTGACCGTCGGACTAACCTTGGGCTTGCTGGCTCTGTCAGTCAGCGCCTACCTGCTCGCCGACTCCCACGCCGGCGCGAGCTTGATGAGAGGCATCGCGTGAGCAGCCGCGAGCGAGCGAGCGTCGCGGCGCTCACGCCGGCACGTATCGAGCGGGTCACACCGCCGCAGTGGCGCGCGGCGTGCGAGCGCCAAGCGCAAGCGGGCGGACGTTTCTGTGGGCTGTTCGCGAGCGACGGGGCGCAGGGCCTTCAGGTGAACTGCATCTTTACGCGAGCGAGACAGGACCATGTCATCTGTACGCCCGTGCCGTCGGGGGCGATCGACACGCTCATCGACCTGTTCGTGGCCGCCGGCTGGGACGAGCGCGAGGCGCACGACTCCTACGGTCTGCGCTTCGACGGGCACGAGCCGCTGCGGCCACTGCTGGAGCATCCCGTCGAGCCCGGTGCATGGACGGTGCCGGTGCAGGGTCACGACGCCTATCAGGTCGCTGTCGGCCCGATCCACGCGGGCGTGATCGAGTCGGGTCACTTCCGCTTCACCGTCGTCGGTGAGCGGATCCTGCACCTCGATCTGCGCCTGTTCTACAAGCACCGTGGGCTGCAGGTCGCCGCCGAGGGTCGGCCTCTCGCCGACGGGCTGGCCTACGCCCAGCGCGCGTGCGCCGCATGCGCGGTGACCAACACCGTGGCCTACGCGCAGGCATGCGAGTCCGCGCTCGGGCTCGCGCCCGACCATAACCTCCGCCGAGCCCGCACGCTGCTGCTCGAGCTCGAGCGTCTGTACAACCACCTGAACGACATCTCCGCGATCTGCGCCGGCGTCGGCTTCGCGCCCGGGTCGATGGCGTTCGCCGCCTTCAAGGAGCGCGCCCAGCGACTGAACCAGCGACTGACTGGTCACCGCTTCCTGTTCGATACCGTGGCGCTCGCCTCAAGCACGCTGCGCATCGGGCAGGCTGACACACGCGCGGCGCGCGAGGAGCTGCGGGTGCTCGACGATGAGCAGCGTGCGATCTGGCGCGAGCTGCGCTTCGCAGCCTCGGTGCAGGATCGCCTCGGCGACGTCGGGACGCTCACCAAACAGGACGCGATCCGTCTGGGCACGGTCGGCCCGTCCGCTCGTGCCGCCGGTGTGCGTCAGGACACCCGCAGCGAAAGCCCGCGACTCGCCTACGGCGAGTTCACGCCCGCGATTTCAGAGCGTGCAACCGGCGATGTCGCCGCGCGCCTTGACATGCGCCAAGTCGAGCTCGTGCAGAGCTTCGCGATCCTCGACGAGCTGCTGAGCAGCAACCTCGCGCCCGGTGGCGTGAAGAACCTGAACATCGGGGCAAGCGACATCGGCGTGGCACGCTTGGAGAGCCCGCGCGGTGAGACAGTCTGCTCGGTCCAGACCGACGGAAACACGATCTGGCGCCTGCATCTGCGCACCGGCTCGTACGCCAACTGGCCGTCAGTCGCGTACGCCTCCCGCGAAAACCTGCTCCCAGACTTTCCCCTTATCAACAAGAGCTTTGAGCTCTGCTACGCCTGCGCGGACCGCTGAGCGATGTTCGTCCTGCTCAAGCACCTCCAGCACACACGCCGTGAGATCGCGCTGCCCGCTCCGAGCCGGCGTGGTTCGCTGGCGCTGCGTCACGTCGATGCCGGCTCGTGCAATGGCTGCGAGCACGAGCTGGCAGCGACCGCCAACCCCTACTACGACCTACAGCGCCACGGACTGAACCTCGTTGCCTCACCCCGCCATGCCGACGTGCTGCTGGTCACCGGGCAGATCACGACCCGCATGGCCGACCCGCTGCGTCGCGCCTACGAGGCGATGCCAGAGCCGCGCCTGGTGGCCGCGCTCGGAGACTGCGCGATCGGCTGCGCCGTGCTCGGAGATCCGGCCCAGCTCACCGGGCCGCTGGAGGAGATCCTGCCGGTCGACTTGCGTATCCCGGGATGCCCGCCCAACCCGCGGCAGATTGCCGACGCGCTGCTCGGCCTGATAGGTGACATCAAAGAGCACCCGACCCTACCCAGAGCTTCACCTGAGAACAGCAACACCCCGCCAGCCAATGCTGCCGGGCTACACATCGACACCGAAGGAGCCAAACATGCCTGACATCGAGTTCCCCACCAGCGCCGGCAGCGCGCCCGGCTACCTCGCCGTTCCCCCCGCCGAGCACGGCCCAGCAACCATTGTCCTACAGGAGTGGTGGGGCCTCGACGAGCACATCCGCTCCGTCTGTGACCGCTTCGCC
Source organism: Solirubrobacteraceae bacterium (assembly GCA_036744995.1). Lineage (GTDB taxonomy): Bacteria > Actinomycetota > Thermoleophilia > Solirubrobacterales > Solirubrobacteraceae > Palsa-744. The sequence goes on from DAIOGX010000028.1 coordinate 7,566, forward strand.
GGCGAGGGGTTCTATGCGCTCGCCCCCGACCTCTACCACGGTGAGAGCACCACCCAGCCGAGTGAGGCAGAACAGAAGATGATGGCGCTCTCGATGGAGGAGGCCGAGCAGGACATGCGCGGCGCCGTGGAGTTCCTCGCCTCCCAGCCCGGCGTTGAAGGTCCCGGCGTTGGAGCGGTCGGCTTCTGCCTGGGCGGAGGGCTCTCCCTGTGGGCAGCGGCCACGTGCCCGCAGGTCGCCGCCGCGGTCACCTACTACTACGTGATGCCCCACGGCAAGCCGGACTTCTCCAACATCAAAGGTCCCGTCCTCGGACACTTCGGGACCGCTGATGAGTTCGTCTCACTCAAGGACGCCAAGGCGCTCGAAACAGAACTGCGCGCCGCCGGTGTCGATGCCACCTTCGACAAATACACAGGCGCCGGGCACGCCTTCTTCAACGACACCAACCGCCTGGGCACCTACGACGCGCAAGCCGCGCAGCGCTCATGGGAGCGCACCCTGAGCTTCCTGCGCGCCGCGCTCACACCACCGCGACAACGTTGATGCTGGCGCTGCGGGCCTTGTCTGACTGAAGATTCTCTCACCAACGAGTCCGAGCCGCGGACGCTACGCCAGCGACACGGCTCGGAGGTGATCCAGGCGCGCGTCTATGACCCAGAGCGCCGTGACGGCGCGCAAGAGCCTGGTCAGCACGACGAGCTGCGTCTGGGTCCGCGCGTCGGCGTGGCCGCGCAGAGCGGCTGTGTAGAGCTCCACTGCATGGGCGAGGCCATCGTGCTGGTGTATCAGCGCGTCGAGGAGATGAAACTCGCCGGGGCGGTCGAGCAGCCGCCCGCCCGCCAGGACATTCGCCGCTCCGGCCGTCACGGTCTGGCACAGGGAGCCGAACTGCGCGTAGCTCCGGGACGCCATCTCGTCGTCCAGTAGGCGGACGATCTCGAGCTCGCGGGCGGCGAGGTCCAGCCAGGTCGATCGCACCTCGCCGAGCGCTTCGCTGAGGGCCTGCGTGGGTGCGTCTGCTCGCGTGAGATCCTCCAGCGCCCGCTTGGGGAGACCGATGCGCAGAGCTTCGCTGAGCAGCCTACCCACACGATCGCTCTCGCGCTGAGGCTTCTCGGGCAGGTCACGGGCGCCGCGATCGACCCGAGCGACGATCATGCGCAACTGGCCGAGCACCACTGTCGGCGCGCTCGCCGACGGCGCTACACCAACGCCGACGGTGTCGATGTTCGCGACCGCGCGCGCGGCGCTCACCAACACCGCGACGGCCGTCTGCTCGAGTCCCTCCCACGCTGCCGCCGGGTCACCGCTGCCGTCGCTCACCGGCTCCGGCGGGGATGCGCCGACCGTTGCTGGAATCTGCCTCAGCGCCTCGAGGTCCAGCGCATAGGTCTGCTCCCCGCTGAGAACGCCGTTCTCGTGAGACGCCAGCCTGTCATCGACGGTCCGCAGCAGCCGCGCGGCAGACGGTTGCGAAGCCTCCGTGAGGAGCGCCGCCCTGGCGAACGCGCGCAGTACCGACGCTGCGCACTCGAGGCAGCCGCTGCGGCACCGCTCGCGATCCTGGGAGGGCGCGACCAGCAGCTCCGCCAAGCCGCGGGCACAGACATCGATCGTGTCCTCGACATGCTCGAGCGGCGCGTGCGTGTGCGCCGCGCCGGTAGATGGCCGCGACGCATCCGCCACGAGCTCCCAGACTTCCCGCAACACAGCCGAACGCAGCGCCACCGCCGCCGTCACCGCTGCCGAGGCCCAGCGAACGGATGGGCACCCCACAAAGACATGCTTATATTGTAGCCTTATAAGACTACATACCAATAAGATTATCGATCGCGCCGTCGCCTACGTCATACTCGTTGCAAGCACAATCGCGGTTGCGCCTCAAGCGCCATGACTCCAACTTCAGCCCAAAGCGTCTCGAGATGAGCCCGCGTTCACAACCCAGCGCGGCAGCCGAGGCCGTCCAACGTCGCGCCGTCTACCAGATGAAGGCCGAGTTCTTTCGGATCCTCGGCCACCCCGTGCGAGTCCGCATCCTCGAGCTGCTACGCGACGGCGAGCGCACCGTCGGCGATCTACAGAACGAGCTGCAGATGGACTCGGGCGGGACCTCCCAGCACCTCGGTGTGCTGCGCAAGCACGGCATCCTCGAGGGCCGCCGCGAGGGCACCAGCGTCTACTACACCGTCCGCGACCCCCGCATCTTCCAGCTCCTGGAAGTCTCCAAGCAGATCCTGACCTCCAGCCTCACCGAGTCTCAGGCAGTGCTCGGCGAGCTCGCCGGCGCCGAATAGTCTTCCCGGACTAATGGTCGCATCGCAGCTCGACTGCAACCGAGCTGCGGCGACTTGACCCCGCGTGCTCGGTGAAGCGAAGATCTACAGATCAATCCAAGTAGTCGTCAACGTATCGAGGCCTGTTAGATGGATGTGATCGATGAGCTGGTGCGGAACAACGCGCGCTTCGCCGCCGGGGGCGCGACTGGACACGTCGATATCCGTCCGGCGAGGCAGCTCGCCGTTGTGACGTGCATGGACTCGCGCATGGATGTGTTCGCCGCACTGGGTCTGGCGTTCGGCGACGCGCACATCCTCCGCAACGCCGGCGGAGTCATAACCGATGACGTGATTCGCTCGCTGGCTATCTCCCAGCGCGTGCTGGGAACCCGTCACACGATGCTCGTCCACCACACGGACTGCGGGATGCAGAAGCTCACCGACGACGGATTCCGGGCATCCCTTCAAGACGCAACCGGCGTGGCGCCGGCGTTTGCGATCGAGTCGTTCACCGACGTCGATGCCGACGTGAGGCAGTCGCTGCTGCGTATCCACCGCTCGTCGTTCTTGCTGGGAGGAGGTACGGCACGCGGATTCGTCTACGACGTAGATACGCGCCTGCTGCGAGAGGTGCGCGGGGATTTGACCGCCAGTGCCTCGTGAGAGCCGACTGATCTCGAGGTCCGCATTGGTTGCGGCGCTGGAGGATCTCAATGCTCTTGGCATAGACGCGCGGCCAGCGTTTGCGACGGATCGCTCAGCAGCAGCCAACCGGATTCTCCTGGACATCTTCTCGAAGTACCCACACGGCATCGGCTCTTGGGCAGCGTGGACAGAGCCCGATGACTGCGCGTTCCAGGACGAAGTGCTCAAGGCGCCTTTGACGATCCACTGCAGCGCCGAGGACGTGGTGCGTGCCACGCTGGCGACCTTTATAAAGCGGGAAATCGTCACCGAAGCAGTCGAGCACCCCGAGGGGCCGCGAGTCGTGGTCCGCCCGGATCGACAACTGGCCGACCGGCATAGTCAACCAAGGTGAGGAATGTTGCCGAACGTCGGACTAGCCCAGCGCGCGCCTCAGATCCTCCGCGCTGATCCCCTCGAGGCGCACGACCTTCTCGCGGGAGCCGGCGCCATGTACGACCGAGACACTGCGCACTCCGACGCCAACGCGCTTGGCGATCAGGCGGCACAGCGCCGCGTTCGCGCGCCCATCCACCGGCGGGGCGGTTACCCGCACCAGCAGAACACCGTTACGCTCGCCGGCTATCTCGTTCGCCCGCGCGCGTGGAATGAGGCGTAGCGCGATCTCGCAGCTTTCCATGACCCGAGATTGTCCCTCCTCAGCAACGTCCTCCACGGTCATGATGGTCGTGTAGGCCCTGGAGGATCGCCATCCTCGCTTCATCGTCGCCTTCGCCTGCGACCCCGTGCGCTGTTGCCTGACGCGGGTCGTCGATGTTCAGAGACCCGCTCTGGGACGGAGCGCCAAAGGGCCACGTCCCGCCAGAAAGCCGTAAATGCTCACCGCGCCGGCCTGCAAGATCGTTACGTAGTCCGCCCATCGCCAAGTGGGTGTTTCTGCGGATGCCACGGGCATCGGGCTGTCCTACTGTCGAGCCGACAGGCGAAGGCTGTGGCGTTGAACCCACAAGTGCAGTCGGTCCGGCAGATCGGCTTTCGCGAAGCTGCGTATGGGACAAAGTCCTGAAGGTGGTGGAGCTGATGCCCGAAACGAAGACTCAACGTCGCCCGGTGGCAAAGAAGAAACCGACGATTAAGAAAACGACTGCTCGGAAAGCGCCTGCTGGCAAGCGACGCACGCCCCCCGGGTCAGCTAGGCAGCACAATTCACGGAGCACAGCCAAGCGGACCGCGGAGCTGTCCGAAGATGTGCTCGAGGAGCTCGAGAACGGTGCGCGCAGCGCGATCGACGCGGTGCGCAAGTTCCTCGGCACCGTCGATGAGGCCCTGCCGCCGCACGGCGAGGGTCCGTCCAGGAGGGAGGAGATCACCGACTCCGCCCTGGAGATGGCCCAGCGGCTGGTGCACACACAGTCCGAGTTCCTGCGCAAGGTTGTGGACAGTGCGGGCAAGTCGCTGAGCAGATCAGACGACGACGCGAAGTAGCACCTCGATGGGGAGGGGTCGGACTACCAGGCGACCCTCCCCCATCACTTTCTCTCCTTCCCCAGACTGGAGCCGTAAGCACAATGGACTTCGAGCACTCCCCTCGCACGCAGGAGCTCCTGGAGCGCCTGAGCGCCTTCCAGGAGCACGAGATTGCCCCACGCGAGGAGGCCCACCTCCGCGAGCTGCAGGCGCGCGCGGACCCGTGGGTCGTGTCGCCGCTGATTGGGCAGCTAAGGGCTAAGGCAAAGGCCGAGGGCCTGTGGAATCTGTTCCTGCCTCCGGGCGCGGAGCTCGCCGGCCAGCCCATTGGCGCTGGCCTCTCCAATGCTGAGTACGCGCCGCTCGCGGAGCGCATGGGGCGCTCGCTGATCACCGCTGAGGTGTGTAACTGCAACGCGCCGGATACGGGCAACATGGAGGTGCTGCTGCACTTCGGCTCCGATGAACAGAAGGAGCGCTGGCTGAAGCCGCTGCTGGAAGGAGAGATCCACTCGGCGTTCTGCATGACTGAGCCAGACGTGGCGTCCTCTGACGCGACCAACATGCAGGCCACCGCGGTACTCGACGGCGATGAGGTCGTCCTGAACGGGCGCAAGTGGTGGAGCACTGGCGTCGGGCACCCAGACTGCCAGGTGCTGATCTTCATGGGTCTGACTGACCCCGACGCGGATCGCCACCACCAGCACTCGATGGTGCTCGTCCCGCTGGACACGCCGGGGGTGAAGGTCGAGCGGATGCTTGCCACGATGGGGTTTTTCGACGCACCCGCGGGGCATGGCGAGATGTCCTTCACCGATGTGCGCCTGCCCTCGAGCGCCATCATCGGCGGACCTGGTCAGGCGTCTGCGATCGCCCAAGCCCGTCTGGGTCCGGGGCGTATCCACCATTGCATGCGCCTGATCGGCTTGGCTGAGCTGGCCCTGGGGCTCGCCTGCCGTCGTGCCACCGAGCGGGTAGCGTTTGGCAAGCCGCTGGCGAACCTCGGCGGTAATCGTGAGCGCATCGCCGACGCGCGTATCGCGCTCGATCAGGCACGGTTGCACGTGCTGCACGCGGCCTGGCTGGTGGACAAGCGGGCGCCAGAGGCGCACGGGGCGGCGGCGCAGATCAAGGTGGCGGTGCCGAACATGGCCCAGCGGGTGATCGACATGGCGATACAGCTTCATGGCGGGGCGGGTCTCAGCAACGATGTGCCGCTCGCCGCCGCCTGGACGGCCGCTCGCTCCCTGCGGCTGGCCGATGGCCCCGACGAGGTGCACCGTGGTGTGATCGCACGCCTGGAGCTCGCCCGCTACGGCAAGGGGAAGTGGTCCACGTGAGGGTCCAGGGCCGCCCGGGCGATAACGACGATGAGTCGGTTCGCCGTTTCACACCTGCGGGCTCCTCCGCGCGCGGCGACCGCCGATCGTAGTCTAGGCGGCCTTTTTCGACTCGTGCGGCATCAAAGCCGACACGGAGCCAAGCGTGTGCTCGACGAAGCCAAGGATCTTCACGACCTCGTCGCAGCTCTCGCAAACAAGCTTCGCCACCAGCCGGTCGGACTGCGTCTGGCTGCGCGAGAGAGTCACCGTACATGTGCCATCGTGGTCGTTCGCGCACATTGCAAGAGCCTCCGTGGGCTTGGGTGTCAATTGCCGCCTTGAACACAGATCCCGAGTAGAGGATCTGGATGATCCTTGTATCGACCGCCCGGGCCCGCTCCTCGAGAGCCTTCGAGGACATGAAGGCCGGCGACGCGATCGGCTTCGTCATCCTCATTTGAGGTCGGTGCCGACGACCTCGTCTACCAGCTCAGCATAGTCGGTGTCGGCCTCCGGGTCGTAACCGGAGACGAGGTGGCGGCGGACGTGCAGCGCCGCCGCCGCCGTCTCCCCGTCGGCGAGTAGGCACCCTGCCTGCAGCGCGCGTACGAGCAGGTTGAGCTGCCGGCGGAAATGGAGCGGTCCCTCCGCGAGCGACCGTCGCAGCCGCGGCGCGAGCTCGTCGAGCGCCTCGGCGACCGCGGCCACCTCGCCGTCTCCCGGAGGCAGGCGGCGGCGGACGCGCTCGAGCACGAGGTCCAGCGCGTCGAGCCGGCCGAGGTCCCGCAGGACCTGGTCGCAGAGGATGTTGTGCGTCCCCTCCCAGCTCTCGAACACGATCGCGTCGCGGTAGAGGCGCGGCAGCGGCGAGAAGTCCTCGATCGTGCCGTTCCCGCCGAGCGCCTCGATCCCCCGGCGCACGCAGCTGGTCGCGGCCAGCGACGTGACGAACTTGTTCGCGTTCACGAGGATCCGGTGCCAGGTCTGGTCCTCGCTGTCGGCCGTGCCGGTGTCGATCGCGTCGACCAATGCCGTCAGCTCGAGGGTCGAGGAGAGAGCTGCCTGCTCCTCGACCTTCATCACGGCCAGGTTCTCGCGTACGAGTGGGTAGTCGGCGATCCGGCGGCCGAACGCGGTGCGGAAGCGGGAGAAGCTCGCCGCCTCCAGGTAGGCGCGGCGCATCAGCCCCGCCGAGCCGAGCGCGTTCAGCCAGCGCGAGGTGTTCAGGACGACGCCGGCGGCGATGCGGAAGCCATCCTCTGGTGCGCCGATCATGTGCCCGAGCGCGCCCGTGAACTCGATCTCGCCGGTGGCGAGCGCCCGCGTGCCGAGCTTGTCCTTCAGGCGGCGGATCCGGAACCCGTTCGCCATCCCGTCGGGGAGGCGGCGTGGAACGAGGAAGCAGCCGATCCCGCGCGTACCCGCGGGAGCGCCACGCGCCCGGGCGGTGAGCAGGAACTGGTCCGCGTCGGCGACCGAGCAGAACCACTTCTCGCCGGAGATCCGCCAGTTCTCGCCTTCGGGCACCGCCTCGACGCGGTTGGCGCCGACGTCCGACCCGCCCTGCACCTCTGTCAGGAACTGCGCTCCGCGGTGGCAGCGGTCGTAGTCGGGCTCGAGCAGCGGCCCCAGGAACCGCTCCTTTAGCTCTGGCGAGCCGTGCCGCCGCAGGGCCCGGATCAGACCCGCCGTACAGACGACGGGACAGGCGTGGCCGCCCTCGCCGGCGTGCGCGAGCAGGTAGAGCAGCGCCGCCTGCTCGAACGCCGGCGCGGCGGCGATGCCGGAGGCACAGACGGCCCGGCCGGCCCGCGCGTACTCAGGGTCGAACGTGACGCGCTGGGACTCGCGCCCGAGCGAATCCGCCGGCTCGAGCGACGGCGGATGGAGCTCGAGCGTCTGGACGGCCGGCTCGACCACCATCGCAACGGCCTCGCCGAACGCGCGCAGCCCCGGCTCGAGCGCGCGCAGGCCCCCCTCGCCGAGCCGAACGCGCAGCGACCGCGCGAGGTTCGGCGTAGCGTCGTAGAAGTTCGCCGCCTGAGCCGCCTGCCAGCGCTCGAGCTCGGCACGTGAGTCGGCGTCCATCGACCCGAACATCAGCCGTTGGCCGGGTGTGCCTCGGTGGGATCCCCCAGCCCCCTCAACCGCTCGTCGCGCTCGACACGGAGGGGAGAGTACGAGATCGCTGGTTGGCCCATCCCACCGAGGAGCGTAGGCGCGGCGCCGGCAACGTCCATCCGCCCTTACTACGGTCTGTATTGACGTATTGACTACCGAACGACCTCGGCAACAAGGTCAAGGTCACGCTCGAGATATCGGCGGTGAAGAGCGAAGTGGCGTGATCCATGGCCTAGCCACGTCAGCTGGCCCAGGTAGTGAGCGTGCGCACCTGCACTGGGGGCTCTTACGGATGCCTTCTCCGTAGTAGATACGGAAGAAGTCCGCATCTACTTTGCCTACCTTGCGACGGTAGGGCACCCTAACTGCATCCGCTGTTGCGCTCAGAACGCAGCGGCCACACACGGCGGCGAAAGCGAGGTTGACATGAGCGCCACCATCGATCATCGCCAGCTCTACCGCCTGCCGTGGTCACTGCCGGACAACGCCATCGCCTGGTTGGAGCCGACGAAGAAGTGCAACCTGGCATGCCTGGGCTGCTACCGCGAGAACGACCCGCGGGGACACAAGACCCTCGATGAGGTCCGCCACGACCTCGACGTGTTCGAGCGCTTTCGCACCGTGGACGGCGTGTCGATCGCGGGCGGCGATCCGCTCGTGCATCCGCAGATCGTCGAGATCGTGCGGATGGTCGCTCAGGATGGGCTGAAGCCGATCGTCAACACCAACGGCCTGGCGCTCACCGAGGAGCTGCTGGGAGAGCTCAAGGACGCCGGCGTGGCCGGCTTCACGTTTCACGTCGACTCCAAGCAGGGCCGTCCGGGCTGGAAGGAGGCGGATGAGATCGAGCTGTGCGAGCTGCGCCAGCGCTACGCCGAGATGGTGGCCGCCGCGGGAGGGATGGGCTGTTCGTTCAACGCGACCGTGTACGAGGACACGCTGCGCTATGTGCCCGATGTTCTGCAGTGGGCGCAGCGCAACATCGAGATCGTCAACACGATCGTGTTCATCGCCTTCCGCGCGGGCATGGTCGGCAACGACTTCGATCACTACGTGCGGGGAGAACCGGTCGACTTCTCCACGGTGCCCTACGCCACCACCGACCAGACTCCCCACGAGCTCCAGTCGACCGACATCGTGGCCGAGATCCGCAAGCGCTTCGGAGACTTCGCTCCCGCCGCATACCTGAATGGGACAGAGCGACCCGACACGTTCAAGTGGCTTCTCACGGGGCGCCTCGGCGCGAAAGGGAAGGTCTACGGCTACGTCGGGCCGCGCTCGATGGAGCTCGCGCAGACCTTCAACCACCTGAGGACCGGCAGGTATCTCGCCTACAGCTCGCCGCGCGCGCTCAGCCACGGCAGGGCGATGCTCCTGCTATCCGTGCTGGATCCGCGCCTGCGCACGATCGCGCGCCGCTGGCTCCAGGCGGGCGCGCGCAGACCCTCGCGCCTGCTGCAGCGCCTGCACTTCCAGTCGGTGATGATCATCCAGCCGGCCGACATCTACGCCGACGGAAGCCAGAACATGTGCGACGGCTGCCCCGACATGACTGTCTGGAACGACCGCCTCGTGTGGTCGTGCAGACTCGAGGAGCCCGAGCGCTTCGGGGACTTCGTGCAGATGGTGCCCAAGAGCGGCTGACCGGTTGACTCCGTTTCGCCGATCCAATCGTGTTCTGCCTGATTCGGGGTCGAAAATAAATAGACGACGAGGTAAGGGGACGACCCCAGCCCCCTGTTCTGCTCTCGCCTTCCCTCCATGTCTGCCCGTGGGAACTACCGACAGCCGCTCCGTAGTAATGCCCCCCCGATGTGTGACTTTCCCGCTTGTGGAGCCTCGCGTTCACTTTTACGGTTGACGACGTGCCGAGCGGGACACTTGCGACAGAGGCCGTGGCCGAGACCTCTGGCTTCTTGAATGCGCCGCTGCTGTGCGCCCTGCGCGGGGAGCCCGTGCGGCATATCCCCGTGTGGTTCATGCGCCAGGCGGGGCGTTCGCTGCCGGAGTATCTCGCCATCCGTCGAGGAGCAACCCTGATGGAGATCACGCACTCTCCGGAGCTCACCGCCGAGGTCACGATCCAGCCCGTGCGTCGTCACGGCGTTGACGCGGCGATCTTGTTTTCCGACATAGTGACGCCACTCGAGGCCATCGGTGTGGATGTCGACATTCGTCCCGGGGTTGGCCCGGTGATCGCAACGCCGATTCGCACCTCGCGCGACCTGCGGCAGCTACGTCCGTTCGAGCCAGATCAGGACGCGCCATGGCTGGGGGAGGCCGTGCGCCTGGCATGTTCGGAGCTGAGCGTGCCGCTGATCGGCTTTGCCGGTGGCCCATTTACACTCGCCAGCTACCTGGTCGAGGGTGGGCCGTCCAAGGTACAGGCACGTGCCAAGACGCTGATGCTGGCCGATCCCGTCACTTGGCGGGCGCTGCTCGATCGCCTGGCCGACATCGCGCTGGCGTCGCTCACCGCGCAGGTGCAGGCCGGAGCGCAGGCCGTGCAGGTATTCGACAGCTGGATCGGGTCGCTGTCCGCTCGCGACTACACGGCGCACGTGCTACCGGTCGTTCAGCGTCTGTTCGACGGGCTCGCCGCCTTGGGGGTGCCGCGCATCTACTTCGGACTGGGTACCAGCCACCTGCTCGAGCAAATCGGTTCGTCTGGCACGGACGCCGTGGGGCTCGACTGGAGGGTGCCGCTCGAGCAGGGTCGTATGCGCCTGCCCCCCGAGGTTGCCCTGCAGGGCAACCTCGATCCGGTTGCCTGTCTGGCGCCGCTTCCGGTGCTCGAGGCAGAGATCGCCGATGTGCTCACCCGAGCCCCCAAGCGTGGATACGTCTTCAACCTGGGCCATGGTGTCCTGCCCGAGACCGACCCGGGCTCGCTGACGCATATCGTCGAATTGGTGCACGCCCATCGTGCGGGGCGCTAGGTCTGTCACCGTGAGTGGGACGGCAGTGCTGGCCATGGCCTACGGGACACCGGCGGGGCCGGAGGAGCTCGAGGCCTACTACACCCACATTCGCCGCGGCCGGCCGCCAACCTCTGAGCTGCTCGCCGAGTTGCGCGGGCGCTACGAGGCGATCGGCGGGCACTCCCCGCTCTTGGAGCTCACGCGCGCGCAGATGGCGGGGCTCGAGTGTGCGCTGGCCGAAGCGGGCCACCCGGACATCCGGGTCGCGCTGGGGATGAAGCACGCCCCTCCCTTCATTGAGGACACCGTCGCGGAGCTGGCCGCCGCGGGCACGAGTCAGATCGTCGGGCTGGTGCTCGCGCCGCACTACTCGCACCTGAGCGTCGGCGAGTACACCGAGCGGGCGCGGGCTGCCGCGGCTGCCGCGGCCGGGCAGCCCACAGTTTCGGTCGTGCCCTCCTGGCACCTGGCACCCGGTTATCTCGACTTCCTCTCGGCGGCGCTCGAAGGCGCGCTCCAAGGACTGCCCGCAGAGGCGGGCGCCGGGGCGCACGTCCTGTTCACCGCCCACAGCCTCCCCGCGCGGATCCTCGACAGCGACGATCCCTACCCCGCGCAACTGCGCGAGACCGCCGCGGCGGTGGCGGCGCGCACCGGACTGGAGCGCTGGTCGGTGGCCTGGCAGAGCGCCGGGCGCACGCCTGAGCCGTGGCTCGGCCCAGATGTCCTCGAGTCGCTGGGCGAGCTGGCCGCAGACGGCGCTGGCGCCGTGGTGGTATGCCCGGCGGGTTTCGTAGCCGATCATCTCGAGGTCCTCTACGACCTGGACATCGAGGCCAGCTCTCGCGCGCGGGAGCTGGGGATCGGGTTCGCCCGGACCGCCTCGCCCAACGCCGACCCGCGCTTGTTGGGAGCCCTCGCGCGCGTCGTCCTCGACCAGCTGGCCCAGGATGCGGTGGCGGCATGAGCTCGAGGTCAAGACGGCGATGAGCGAGCGTCGTCAGGTGGTGGTCGTCGGGGGTGGGATCGCCGGGCTTGCCGCCGCCCACCGTCTGGCCGCTATGCACCCAGCGGCGGGCGGCGCGAGTTCGGGCTGGCCGCGGATCACGCTGCTGGAGGCCGACGGGCGGCTCGGTGGCAAGATCCGCACCGAGGATTTCGCCGGGCGCCCGCTCGATGTCGGGGCCGAGGCGCTGCTGGCGCGAATCCCCGCCGCGCTCGATCTCTGCCACGAGCTGGGGCTCGAGCACGATTTGGTGGCGCCGGCCAGCGATCAGCCATACGTGTGGACCGACCGCCTGCGCCCGCTGCCGCCGCGGCTGATGGCCGGTGTGCCCGACGGCTCGCAGGCGGTGATCGGCTCCGGCATCCTCTCCCCCGCCGGCCTCGCCCGCGCGGGTCTTGACCTGATCGTGCCCGCTCGTGCCCTGACACACGACGTCTCGATCGGATCGCTCGTGCGTCGTCGCCTCGGCGGCCAGGTGCTCGCGCGGCTCATCGACCCGCTGCTGGGAGGTATACACGCGGGGAGCTGCGACGAGCTCAGCGTCCGCGCGGTCGCGCCCCAGCTCGAGGCCGCCCTGCGGGCGCGGCGGAGCCTGGTCCGCGGACTGCGCGTCCTCTCCGGGGGGTCGCTGCTGACGCCGGCTGGGCCGACGTTCCTGACCCTCAGCCATGGCCTCGAGGAGTTGGTGCGGACGCTGCGCGAGCATCTCACCAACGTCGAGTGCCGGACCCGCGCCGTGCTGCAGGGCCTCGTGCCACTGCCCGGCGGCGGCGCGCGCCTGACGCTCGCCGGCGGGGAGACCCTCAGCGCCGACCACGTGATCCTGGCTGTGCCCGCGTTCTCCGCTGCCGCCGTCCTCAGCGAGGCATGCCCGGCGGCGGCCGGGGAGCTCGAGGCGATCCCCTACGCCTCGGTGGCGACGATCGCGCTCTCCTACCCAGTCGACGCGTTCGACCGCCCGCTGGCGGGGAGCGGCTTTCTCGTCGAGCGCGACCGCGGGCGCACGATCACGGCGTGCACCTGGTCCTCCGCGAAGTGGCCGCACCTGGCCGGCGACACGGTGCTGCTGAAGTGCTCCGCGGGCCACGCCGCCGACCGCAGCGCGCTCGACCTCGACGACGAGCATCTGATCCGAACCGTACGCGCTGACCTCGCGCGGGCAATGAACCTCCGTGCGGAGCCGTTCGAGCAGCGGGTGTTCCGCTTCGAGCGGGCGCTGCCGCAGTACACCGTCGGTCATCTCGAGCGGACCGCTCGCATCGATGCCGCGCTGCGGGCATTTCCGGTGGTGAGCCTGTGCGGCGCCGCCTACCGAGGCGTGGGCGTGGCGTCCTGCATCCGTGACGGCCAGGCCGCGGCCGACGGCGTCCTCGCCGAGTTGCGTGACGCGTCGAATGGCGTCGTGCAGACGGTGGCGGCGAGCCCAGCCCTGATCTCCGAGTGACCCTGACGAGAGGAGTCCAAGCCATGTCCACCGTTCTTCCACGCGAGCAGACCGAGACGGCCGGCGGGTTCCCCGCGGGCCTCGCCTACACCGCTTACGCCGCCTTTCGCGTTTCGGAGGCGGTGCCGCAACCAGCGCACGCCGATCTGGCAGCAGAAGCCGAAGGAGCTCTCACCGAATCTGAGGGCGTCGCCATCCGCGGCTCATACTCCACCGCCGGCATGCGTGCAGACTGCGACCTGCTGCTGTGGATCGCCGCAGGATCCGCCGAGGCGCTGCAGGCGTCACAGGCGGCCCTGCGTCGCACGCAACTGGGCCGCAGGATGAAGCCGTTCTGGCAGGCCATCGGGGTTCACCGCGAGGCCGAGTTCTCCAAGTCCCACGTGCCCGCGTTCTTCGCCGGGGAGGCGCCCCGCCGGTGGCTGTGTGCCTATCCCTTCGTGCGGACGCCCGAGTGGTATCTCCTGAGCCCCAACCGCCGCCGCGAGCTGCTCATCGAGCACGGTCGTATGGGCCGCGAGTACCCCGACGTCCGTGCCAACACGGTGAGTGCCTTCGGGCTCGGCGATTACGAGTGGCTACTCGCCTTCGAGTGCGACAACTTGGTGCAGATCGTCGACCTGATCCGCCACCTACGGAGTGCGGAGGCACGTCTCTACACCAAGAACGAGCTGCCATTCATCACGGGTATCCGCAAGCCTCTCGCTGAGATCCTGGCGGACCTGTCCTAGTCCCGTGCGCTCTGAAGAGCTGCGAAACCAGCGGCGAGCCGCGTCTGGAAAGCAGTCCGGTTCCGGCAGCCGACGGGCGAGCCGATGACGGATGAGGCCACACCGACCCACACGGGGGATGTCGCCGTCGCGGCGTCACGCAGGGGCAGTGGACTGCGCGCCATTGTGACGCGACGCCACCTTGCGGGCTGGGCGGCAGGGACGGCGCTGCTCGGATGGGCGATGATGACACTCGGCGCGTTTGTGCGTGCTTCGGAATCCGGGCTCGGCTGTCCCGATTGGCCCGCATGCCATCGTCAACTGGTTGCAGGGGGCCACCACGCCCTGATCGAGGAGGCCCATCGCTGGCTCGCGACGATCCTCGTCGTCGCCGTGGTTGGCCTGGCGCTGATGGTGTTCCGCGACTACCGTCACGAGCGGCGGGTGACCCGCCCCGTGGCATGGATGCTCGCGCTGCTCGCGCTCCAGGTCGTCCTGGGTGGCGTGACGGTGCTGCTCCGAAACGTCGCCTGGACGGTCGTCGCCCACTACGGCGGGGCGGCGCTGCTGGTGTGGTCGATCACGCTCGTGGCCGTGCGGCTTGCCTTCCCGGCCGAGGAGCGTGCACCGCGCGACTCGTTCTCACGACTGACCGCATGGTTCGTTGGGCTCAGCTATGGCCTGCTTCTGGCAGGCTCGACCCTGGCCAACGCGGGCTCGGACACCGCATGCGGCCATGGGTTTCCGCTCTGCAACGGCGCGCTGTTCCCGTCCTTGAACCACCTGGTCCTCATCGCCCTCATCCACCGTGTTTGGGCGGGAGCTCTGCTACTGCTCGCACTGTGGGTGTTGCTCCGCAGCCGTCGCGATCGGGCGGGCGCGGCGCCGATCAAGTGGGCGGCGGCCGTGGTGAGCATCATCTACATCGTCCAGGCAGGTCTCGGCTTCGTCATCGTTGGGGTAAGCGACAGCACCGCTACAGAGGTGCTGCACTCCTCGATCGGGTCGCTGACGTGGCTGGCGCTGGCGACCCTGCTGTCGCTGACATGGACGCTGGCGACATGAGGTTCACATCCCACCTCCCGACGATCGAACATCCCATGTTTGCCCGGGCGTTCTGGCTCCGATTAGCTAAATGTGCTCGCTGGCAGATATGGGCAGCTCGGGTCGGCGGCGAGGTGGTCTCCGGTTACGCCGTAGGCACGGGCGCGGCTTCCACCGCAGACCTCGTGGAACTCGCAGGCGCCGCACTTGCCCTTTAGCGCGGTGGGGTCGCGGAGCTCGCGAAACAGTGGCGCGTTCCGGTAGATGTCCACCGGGTCGCGCTCGCGCACGTTGCCGGCGGACAGAGGCAGAAACCCAGAGGGCATGACCTCGCCGGTGTGCGAGATGAACATGAAGCCGCGCCCGTCGTTGGCGCCCTTCGCCGGCCGGTCGAGCCCATCGGCGAATGCGAAGCCCGCGCCCGCGGGCGCGCCCGCCTGGCGTTGCAAGACGATCCGGCGGTACTGCGGCGCCGCGGTCGCCTTGATGTCGAACGGCGCACTGAGCGAGAGCTCGTGGAGCCAGCTCAGCACGCGCTCGTGCTCCTCGGGCGAGAGCATCGGCAGCGTCGCTCCACGGCCGGTCGGGACGAGGAAGAAGACCGACCACTGCACGACTCCCCACTCGGCGAGAAACGGGACGAGATCAGTGATCTCGTCGACGTTCAGGCCGCAGACGGTCGTGTTGACTTGGAGCGCAAGCCCCTCCTCGCGGGCCCGCGCCATACCGTCGGTTGTTCGCGCGAAGGAGCCCGCGAAGCCGCGGAAGCGGTCGTGTACCTCCGCGTCGGCGGCGTCAACGCTGAAGGCGACGCGGCAGATGCCCGCTTCGCGTGCCGCGCGCATGCGGCCCGAGGTCGCGAGCGCGGTCGCCGTCGGCGTGAGCGCGACGCGCAGCCCGCGGCGGTCGGCGTGCGCCGCGAGATCGAAGAGGTCGCGCCGCATGAGCGGATCACCGCCGGTCAGCACGAGGATTGGCCGAGTGCCAAAGTCAGCGAGCTGATCGACCAGACGGCGCCCCTCCTGTGTCGAGAGCTCGCCCGGATCGCGACGCGGCTGGGCGTCGGCGCGACAATGTAGGCACGAGTACGCGCACGATCGCGTGACCTCCCACGCGATCGTGAAGGGAGCGGCATCGAAGTCGAGGCCTCTGAACCGCTCGTCGCGCTCGGCACGGGCTGTCCGAGCATCGAGACGCAGGGGTGAATGGGAACTCGCCGGTGAGCCCATGCGACAGCGAAGCTTAGGTGCGGCGTTGGCAATCTCCATCCGCATTTCTTACGGTCTGTATCGACGTGTCGACTACCGACCGAGGTTACGTATAAACAGCGGATACCGGCCTCAGATTCGGCGTTTAGCTTCTGATCGGTGCCAACCACCGGGCTGCGGGCGCAGGCAGAGCATTCATATCGCGATGCAACCGGCGTCCGTCAGTGGATCCCTGAACGCGCTCAGCGTGCGCGCTTGCGGGCGGACACGAACTGTGCGAGACCAGTCACGCGCTGCTCGATGCGCGTCAGACCGCGATCGCGCAGCGCCCCGGTCAGCTCGTCGCGAGCGAAGATTCGCACGCCGCTCAGGCTGCGTACGACCGCATTGGTCGTTCCGGTGGGCAGTGGACCGCGATTGCAGCTGGACAGCAGCGCCACTCGACCGCCCGGAGCGAGGACGCGGGCGATCTCGTCGAGCGCTCGCATCGGTCGCTCGATCAGATACAGCGCGGCGAAGCAGCAGATCGCGTCGAAGGAGCCGTCGCGGAAGGGCAGCGCGCAGGCATCGGCGCGCACGTAGGCTGCATTGGCGTTCCTGGTATTGCGCACGGCGCGGGCGAGCATGGTCTCTGAGGCATCGACCCCAACGACCAGCCCTTGGCCTGTGGCACTTGCGAAGTCACGCGTGAAGTTGCCTGGCCCGCAGGCGACATCCAGCACGCGGTCGCCGGGTGAGACGGCCAGCATGTCCAGGGCGATGCGGTGCTCATCGCGCATCCCAGGACCCATCGCTCCCATCAGCAGGCGTCCGCCCAGTGGACGCCACCAGCGCTCGTAGATCAGCGGCAGCACGCCGCTGATCATCAGCCGCTGGCCGGGATGCGCTCCAGTGGGGTCCTCGTCGCCGAGTAGATCGAGATAGCCGTTCTCGACGTGCATCGCCTCCGGCCGGCGAGCCGGCTCGAACAGTGCGAGCGCCTGCTCGATCGCGGGCACGGGCGCGACAATGGTGGGATTCATCAGACCGAGATTACCTCTGTCGCTCAGATCGTCTCGGGGACCATTTCGATCGCCCCGCAGGGGCACTCTTCGACACA
>DAIOGX010000029.1:0-24628 GCA_036744995.1 Solirubrobacteraceae bacterium
CCTCGGCCGTGTCGTCGACGTCGGGGTAGTTGACGTTGGCGAACTCGAACGCCCAACCGCCGGGGTCCAGGCGCGGCCTGGCCACCGACCAGTCGCCGCGCGTCGTGACCTCCTCGCCCAGCAGCCACTCCGCGGCGCGCGTCATCGCCGGATGCTCGGAGGGAAGGCCCGCGTCGCTGAGGGCCACCATCGCGAGTGCCGTGTCCCAGACGGGCGACTGGCACGCTTCCAGACGCCGGCTCGCGGGCGGGTGGGATTCGGATCCATCGGCGGCGGCGCCGCGGGCATCGTCCCGATCCTCGACCATGAACCGGTCGAGACCCTCGAGGCCGCGACGCATCACCGGGTGCTCGAGTGGATAACCGCAGAGGTGCAGCGCCATCAGCGAATAGACCCACGGCGGCTGGATTCCCCCCCACGAGCCGTCCCCCTCTTGGCGGCGGAGGATCCAGCGCTCGGCACGGGCGAGCGCGAAGCGGCGCACCACTCGCAGCGGCCGACGCTCATACGCACGCAGCACGCGGTCCAGGCGAGCCAGCCAGGCGCCGCGCCGTGAGACCCGCTCCGCTCGCGACCACAGCTCCGAGCTGTGCAGCTCATCGAGGGTAAACGGCAGTTCGCGTCGCGGGCGGTGGGCTTTGACGAGCGACAGCGCCACGATCGTCTGGCGCGCCCAGCAGGCGAAGTCGTAGACGTTGAGTGGCATCCACGCCGGTAAGAGGAGAGCCTCCGGCGGCAGCGCGGGAACTCGATCCCACGACCACAGGCCGAACAGGGCCATCCACACGTGCGTGAAGACGCGCGCGTGCTCGACACCGCCCGACTCACGGATGAAGCTCGCCGCCGCGCGCATGTGCTCTGAGTCGGCCGGGTCGCCCGCGAGTCGCAGCGCCCAGTAGGCCTCGATCGTGGTGGACAGCTCCCCGGGGCCACCGTGGAAGTTCGCCCACGTCCCGTCCGCGCGCTGCTGAGAGCGGATCCATGCGGCAGAGCGCTCGGTCTGATCGAGGCGGCGGATTCCGAGGAACTCGCGCAAGAGCATGTCCTCGGCGTCCATCGTCACGTTCGTCTGCAGCTCCCCCTGCCACCATCCCGCCTCGTCCTGGAGGGAGAGCAGGTGCTCGCGGGCGCGCTCCAGCGCTATCTGGGCCTCGTTGCGAGCCTCCACGATCGACGACGCCATGTTGGAAAGCTAGATCTTTTTGCCCTGTGAGGACATTTGGCTTGAAGCGAGCCTCCTACCCGCGGGAGCAAAGACGTGCACAGGAGATGGCATAGGTGCTTACTCTACGAGCACCTCGGGGTGCGCTTCGGTGATCACGTGCCGGCGCAGCGTCGCCTCGGAGACCGCGCGCGGCGACGGCGCGACGAAGCGGTAGACGACCAGGCCGTTGACGTCGTGACGGCTCTCCAGGTGAAAGCCCGGCGCCGGCGGGCTGCCCGCCGAGGCCGTCAACGGGAAGTAGCCGGTCTCGTCGATCTCGCGAACGGTAACCGACGCGCCTCGCGGAAGGTTGTGGAGCGAAGGCAGGTAGTACTCCAGGGGCGCCGCGCCGAGCTCGACCGTCGTGATCACGCGCTCTCCGGCCGGGGCGCCATGGACGGCGGCAGCGCCACCGGCGGCCTGGTCGCCACCACTGGCCGGGCTGGCACGCAGGATCTGCGCCACCCCGCGCCAGTCGCCGCGCTGCAACCGCGGGCTGAGGTCGACGTCGATCGTGATCGCCAGGCCGGCCGCCGCGATCAGCGCCGCGAACGCCGTCCCGACGCGTCCCGCGCGCGTTGCCGTGACGATGACGGCGATCAGCGCGCTCACGGGGATCATCGCCGCGACGAGGTTGCGCGGCGCAAGGTAATCGGCGCCGGCGGCGACGAGCAGGATCGGGAGCAGAACCCCGCACGCGGCAAGCTCGAATGCGACCAGCGCGCCCTGCTCCTCCCGGGGCTCGAGGACGCGCCATAACCCGAGCCCGAGGCCGGCGAGGATCGGCAGCGCCACCAGCAGCTCGATCCCATGCCCGAGCGGCGAGCCCGAATAGCCCGTCAGGTAGTACTGCGGGATCGCTTCGAGACGGCTCGCGAGCGCCCATTCGCCGATCCACTGCGCGCCGTGGCCGCCTTGAGCGAGGGCGAGCGGCAGCAGTGCAGTGCCGGTCGCCACGATCACGCCGGCCGCGAGCAGGGTCACACCCAGAGACGCGTGGCCGGCTGCACCCGGATGCTCATCTCGGTCGGTTCGCCTCCCGGACGCCGCGTCTCTGAGCAGCAACAGGACCATCGGAATCAGCAAGAAGACCGCGAAGTAGTGCGTCAGCAGCGCCAGCAACCCGGTCACGGCGAACGTCGCCAGCCGGCGTGCGGTGGGCTCACGTCGCGCCCGCAGGAAGCAGAGCATCGCCAGGGCGGTCATGAACACGAACAGTCCGTAGGCGCGCGCCTCCTGGGAGTACCAGACGAATAACGGATTGACGGCGACGAGCGTGGCGGCCGCGATCGCGGTGGCGCGACGAGCAGACAGCTCGCGACCGATCGCCCACGCGACCGGCACGGTCGCAACTCCGGCGAACGCGGAGAGCAGGCGCAGCGCGATCGCACCGGTGCCAAGCGCGCGGGAAACCCCCCACTCCAGCACGTACCACAACGGCGGCGTGTTCTCGCTATGGACGACCGCGCGCAAAGTGGCCCACAGGCTCGGGTGGAGCACGTGGACGGGCGTGAACGCCTCGTCGTACCAGAGGCTCTGCAGGTCGAGCGTCGAGAATCGCAGCGCCGCGGCGAGGATCACGAGCACCGTGAGCGGCCACCATGATGCGGCTCCCGCCCGCCCGTTCTCGCGCGCGTGGGCGGCCACGAGCGGAATCGTGGTGGATGACACGGTCGTGGCGCTTACGCCATCCCTCTCTGGTCCCAACCCGCGCGGCCGCGGATGCTTTTGTCGCTCACTCAAGGACACAGGCCCTGCTCTCTGGCTGACCCGTAGCAGGCATAGCGGTTACTGAGCACGTCTTCGACCTTGGGCGGCAGATACCAGCCACCGTGCACTTCGCGACGCCCGTGGACGACTGGCCCCGTGACCACGAGGCAGATCTGCACCCTATCTTTGGGGGGTCCGGGCTCCGTGTTGCCGCAGACGAAGTCGCGCGTGGTGTGGCCGAAGATGTCCTGTTCAGGAGAGATGTTGTGGAAGTTGTGGCCGGTGTAGGAGCGCCAGGTGCGCATGTCGGCGACGAGGCGATGGTTTACATGGGTCTGGAGCACCACATCGTTGACCGTGGCGATCGCCAACAGCAGGCCGGCGAGCAGCAGCAGGGTTGTCTCGATCAGACGGACGCGACCCGTCCCGTGCAGCTCGACCTCACGTGGGCGAAGCCAAGCGGGCAGACGCGACCCGAAGCCTCGCTCCGCACGTGTCGCGGTCTCGCTCATGGCACTGGGGCGAAAATCGGAGCGGTCTGGTGGACGATGAACAGTGCCTGTACGGCGAGCGTCGCAGCAAGCAGGCGGCGGTCGCGCGTGACGACCGCGAGCGGGAGCGGCCAGAGGATGTACCAGGCGAGCAGCCAGGTGCTCGTGACGGAGATCGCCAGCAGCGTCCAGCCGGATGCGGCGATCCAGTCATAGCCACGCCAAGTTCGCCACAGCAAATGCAGCACGATCAGCACGAGCGCTCCCTTGAGCAGGTCGTGGTCGATCGGGAATACCCCGGGCTTGCCGAACAGGTGCGCGATCTCGGTCGCGAAGCTGTCGGTCGATACGAACGCCGCGTCGCGGTTGAGCGCGGCGACCACGTCGATCCCGTGAATCCCGAACGCCGCATAACCGGCCAGCGCGCCGACCGCCAGCGCGGCGAGCGCCCCCAAGATCGGAGCGAGGCGACGACGGCTGAGGATCATGAACGGCAGCAGGGCCGCGACGGTTGCCTTCACGAGCGCCCCGGCCACCACCGCGGCGGCGGCCGGGGCGTCACGGCCGGCGAACGTGAGGCTGACCGCCGCCATCATCAAGAGCATCATGATCAGGTCGTTGTGGGCGCCACCGAGGCCGTAGAGGATGTACAGCGGGTTGGCGCCGACCGCGAGCAGCGCCGGCACCGGGTCAAGGCCGCGCGCGCATGCGCAGCGCCACGTGAGCGCGAGCGTCCCGACGCTCGCGAGCAGCGCCTCGAGCTTCATCCCCCACAGCGCGCCCTTCAGCCCGAGGGGCGCCAATGGATAGGAGAGCAGCGTGTAGAGCGGCCCGTAGGCAGTGGCAACGTGCTTCCAGTCCTGGCCCACGTAGTGATAGACGGGGTCGTGAGCGATCGCGAGCGGGCCGTGCAGGTAAGGGTTGATCCCATGCTCGACGCCCATACGCGCGTAGGCGATGTAAGAGAAGACATCGGTTGAGAGCAGGATCGGGCCGGCGAACACGATTGCGTGGAGCGCGCCCACGAGTACGATCGCCCAGCGTTTGGAGACGCCCCGGGCCAGCACGAGCAGTCCTGCGTAGGCGCACGTGAAGACGATGATCGCGATCAGGAAGACGCGGTAGCCCAACCGCTCACCGATCCCTTCGAGCCAGCTGGCGATCGCGGGCGATTTGGGGATCAGCGGCGAATGACCGAGCGCGCCGTCGAGGACGATCTCGGCGGTGGCCGCGACGATCAGCAGGGCGAGCAGGATCGCCAGCGCCGGCGCCCACCGCCCGGCCTTAGCGCGGGCACGACGAAGTCCATCACTCCCGGCCACGCCCGCGGTGCTTATCCCACCGCCGCCCGGCGCCGTCGC
This sequence comes from Solirubrobacteraceae bacterium, assembly GCA_036744995.1. Lineage (GTDB taxonomy): Bacteria > Actinomycetota > Thermoleophilia > Solirubrobacterales > Solirubrobacteraceae > Palsa-744. Next base: position 4,767 of record DAIOGX010000029.1, read on the forward strand.
GCTCTGAGATGTCGCGGCCGTCACGCGCATGGCGGCGACCCTAGCGCCTCGCGGCACGGTCTAGGACACCGCACAGCTCGCGGCGAGGCTCACAGCGAAGTCCAGACTGTCTTCGTCTCCAGGTAGGCGGAGAGGCCGTCATGGCCGTGCTCGCGGCCGATGCCGGAGGCCTTGAAGCCACCGAACGGCGCCGAGGGATCGACCGCTCCCCAGGTGTTGATATAGACCATGCCCGCGCGCAGCATCGCCGCCAGGCGGTGGGCGTTACTGACGTCCCGCGTCCACACGCCGGCTGCCAGACCGTACTCACCCGCGTTCGCCCGCTCAGCAACCTCCTCGATCGAGTCATACGGGGAGGCGACGAGCACAGGTCCGAAGATCTCCTCTCGGGAGATGCGCAGATCGTCTGAGGTGGTGGAGAACAGCGTCGGCGCGATGAAGTAGCCGCCGCTGTCGGTCAGGGTGGCCTCGCCGCCCGCAAGCACCTCGGCGCCCTCCTCGCGACCGGCGTCGATGTAGCCGAGCACCCGCTCGTGCTGCTCGGCTGAGATGAGCGGCCCGAGTTGAGTGCCCGAGTCCAGGCCCGGACCGAGCCGCGCCGCATTGGCCGCATCGGCCAGGCCGCTCATGACCTCGTCGAAGCGCTCAGCCGGGACGAACAGCCGTGAGCCCGCGTTGCACGCCTGCCCAGAGTTGAAGTAGATCGCCTGAAATGAGCCCTTGACGGCAGCGTCGATGTCGGCGTCGGGGAGGATGATGTTCGGCGACTTGCCTCCGAGCTCCAGCGTCACGCGCTTGAGCGCCTTGCCCGCCTTCGCGCCGATCTCGCGCCCGACCGCGGTTGAGCCGGTGAAGGCGATCTTGTCGACGTCGGGGTGATCGACGAGCGCCGCGCCCGTCTCGCCGTTACCCGTGAGCACGTTCAGCACGCCAGGCGGGAAGCCGACCTCCAGGGCCAGCTCACCGACGCGCAGCGCGCTCAGCGGCGTCTGCTCGGCCGGCTTGAGCACGACCGTGCAGCCAGCGGCGAGCGCGGGACCGAGCTTCCACGCGGCCATCAACACCGGGAAATTCCAGGGGATGATCTGACCGCATACCCCGACCGGTTCACGGCGGGTGTAGCAGTGCATGTTGGGCGCGCTCACCGGGAGCACTCCGCCCTCGATCTTGGTAGGCCATCCGGCGAAGTAGCGAAGGTGCCCGATGGCCCCGTTGACGTCGACGTATTGGGCGAGCCCCACCGGCTTGCCGTTGTCGAGCGACTCGATCTGTGCGATCTCCTCGGCGCGATCTTCCATCGCCTGCGCCAGCGCGAGCATCAAGCGCTCGCGACCGGAGGCGGGCATCGACGCCCAGGGGCTGTTCGTGAAGGCCGCACGGGCAGCCGCAACCGCGCGGCGGACATCCTCGCCTCCCGCGTGGGCGACCTGAGCGATCTCGCGCCCAGTGGCGGGGTCGAGCGTGGCAAACGTGCGCCCGTCGGCGGCCTCTAGACGCTCGGACCCGATCAGGAGACGATGCGATTGTGAGACGAACTCGCGCGCGGAGGCGCTCAGCGCGTCCGGGAGAGTGTTGGTGGCTGTGTCGGCAGCAGCGGTCATGTGCGGCTCCTTGTGGGCGTTTACGGTCTCAGCACGATCTTAAGCGCCTCGCGCCGGTCGTACAGCGCGTACGCTTCGGGCGCATCGTCGAGGGACATGTGGTGCGTGACTAGCGGCGACGGATCGAGCACGCCGGCGGACATCATCGCGAGCACGCTGTCGACGTGGCCGATCACGTTGGCGTGGCCCGAGCAGAGATTGAGTGCCTTGATCCAGAACAGGCCCATATGCACCTCGCAGCGCTCGGCGTAGACGCCGATCGCCTGGATCGTGCCAAGCTTGCGGGTCAGGCGCAGCGCGAGGTCGAGCGCCTGAGGATGACCTACCGCGTCGATGCACACGTCCACCCCACGCCCGTCCGTTGCGGCGCGGGCAACGGCGCGCGGGTCCTCGTCGTCGAGGTGGACGGGCTGCGCGCCGAAGGACTCCGCCATCGCCAAGCGCTCGGGGACGGAGTCGATCGCGATCACGTGCGCCGCGCCCGCCGCGCGGGCGGCTTGCACGGCACACAACCCCACCGGCCCGAGGCCGAGCACTGCGGCCACGTCGCCCGAGCGCAGGCCGCTTTCGACGACGGCATGGTAGCCGGTACCCATCACGTCGCCGGCAAACAGCGCCACATCGTCGCTCATCCCCTCGGGCACGCGCCGCAGGACGAGGTCGGCGTTCGGGACGAGCGCCTGCTCGGCCTGCGTGCCCTGGAGCGAGCCGAGCGCCGCGCCGTGGCCGAACGTGCGTGAGGTATCGCACTTGTGGAACCAGCCACGACGACAGAAGAAGCAGCGTCCGCAGGCGGTCTGAAAGCAGCCGAGCACGCGATCGCCGATGCTCACGTTGTGAACGCCGTCGCCGGCGGCGATCACGATGCCCACGTACTCGTGGCCGATCGTGAAGCCCGGCTCGATCTTCACGCGGCCGTGGTAGATGTGCAGGTCCGACCCGCACACACCTGTCGCCTCGATCCGCACGATCGCATCGCCGGGGTGGAGCAGCTCTGGCTCGGGGACGTCCGCGACGACGACTTCGCTGGGAGCCTGGAAAGTGACGGCGCGCATCAGCCGCCCACCCTAGAGAACGGTGGCAACGTATGCTCCGCGAATGCCCAGTATCTCCAAGGCAGTATTGATAACCGGCTGCTCCTCAGGCATAGGTCGCGCCACCGCGTTGCGCCTTAAAGGCGCGGGCTGGACGGTCTACGCAACCGCGCGCCGCCTCGAGTCGATCGCCGATTTGGAACAAGCCGGCTGCCGCACGCTCGCGCTAGACATGACCGACGAGGACTCGATGCGCGTCGCCGTTGATGAGGTGGAGCGCACCGAGGGCGCGGTGGGAGTGCTGATCAACAACGCCGGCTACAGCCAGAGCGGCGCGATCGAGACGGTTCCACTCGATGCGGTCAGGCGCCAGTTCGAGACGAACGTATTTGGGCTGGTGCGTCTGACCCAGCTCGTACTGCCGAAGATGCGCGCCCAGAAATGGGGCAAGATCGTCAACGTGGGCTCGATGGGCGGCCGCCTGTCCTTCCCCGGCGCAGGGCACTATCACGCGACCAAGCATGCGCTTGAGGCGATCTCAGACGCGCTGCGCTTTGAGCTGCGCGGCTTCGGCATCGATGTGATCCTGCTCGAGCCGGGTCTGATCACCACGGAGTTTGGCGAGGCCGCGACCGCGAGTATGGCTGAGATCCAAGCCCAATCGACCGATAACGGCGAGGACCCCTACGCGCACTTCAACGCGACCGTGGGGGCTGTCACGAAAGGCGCCTATGAAGGTCCGATGCGCCTGCTCGGCGGGGGGCCGGACAGGGTGGCGAAGGTGATCGAGAAGACGCTGCGTCGAGGCCGGCCGCCCGCACGGATCACGATCACGCCTTCGGCCAAGCTGGCAATCGCAAGCCGCCGTCTGTTCACCGACCGGGCATGGGACGCGGCGATGCGCAGGCAGTTTCCCCAGCCAAAGTAGGTAGCAAGCTAGGCGGCGAGCGGGATTATTGGGCGCGGGCGGCCCACCTCGAATCCCTGGGCGTAGTCCACACCGTAATCGCGCAGCAGCTCGATCGTGGCCTCGTCTGAGACGAACTCGGCGATCGTCCTTCGACCCATTCCGCGCGTGACCCCGACGAGCGCCTTGACGACGAGTTGGTCCTTCGGCGAATCGGGCAAGGCGCGGATGAAGTCACCGTCGATCTTCAGGTAGCTGAACGGCAGATGCTTGAGGTACTGAAACGAGCCAAAGCCCGCGCCGAAGTCGTCGAGCGCTACTTCGCAGCCAAGCGCCTGCACACCCACGCAGAACGCGCGTGCCCGCGCCATGTTCGAGATCGCGGCGGTCTCGGTGATCTCGATCACGAGCCGTCCCGGGTCGACCCCGTACAGCGCGAGCTGACGCTCGATATGGGCGAGCAGACTCCCGTCGGTGACCGACAGGGCGGACAGGTTGACCGCGACGCTCACGCCGTGCAACCCGTGCTCCTCGCCCAGTAGCTGGATGACCTTTTCGAGCACCATCCGGTCGATGTCGCGGATCAGCCCATATCTCTCCGCAGCCGGCAGGAACCGACCTGGGGCGATCAGGTGCTCGCCGGGCTCATCGGCAAGGCGCAGCAGCGCCTCGTAGTGCGAGACGCGGTCGTCCACCAGCGAGACGATCGGCTGGTAGTGCAGCACGAACAGGTCCTCTTCGAGCGCCCGGCGCAGACGTCCGAGCCACGGTCGTCGATGCAGACCCGCGGGCGAGCAGACCCCGCGGACGGCCGAGTGGGGGTCGGCGATACCCCGGTAGCGGTTGTGCACGGGCAGCGGCGGCTGACGTAGAAAGAAGCGCGGCGTGGCATAAGCGACTGTGGATGTCGGCATCTCGGCGACGGTCTTCGACGGGCTGCGCATCTCACCTGCGAAGCCCCGGGCGATGGCAGCTCTCGCCCAGGGCTCGACCGACCCCTCAGTTGCGCTCGAGGCGCTCGTACGGCCGCCGCGCGCGGTCCGATACGACGAGCAGCAGCGCCAGCAGCACGAAGTTCATCACCACCGACGACCCTCCGTACGCCACGAATGGCAGCGTCACCCCCGTCAGCGGGATCACGCGCGTGACACCGCCGACGATCACGAACACCTGCATCGAGACCACGAACGCAAGGCCGGTTGCCAGCAGCTTGGAGAAGGAGTCCTTCGCGAGCATCGCCGTCTTCAACCCGCGAGCGATGAACAGCAGGTATGCGAGCAGCAGCCCCGCTGCTCCCACCAGGCCCAACTCGTCGGTGATCACCGCGTAGATCGTGTCGCTTTCGGGGACCGGCAGGATCGAGCGATGCACTATCTGGTGGTTGGCGAGCTCGACCGGATACCGCAACAGCGACTGATCGAAGCCCGTGCCCAGCAGGCCACCGTCGGCCTGCGCGAACAGCGACTGCGCGAGCTGATAGCTGCCGCCCACCGCCTGGTTGTAGAGGGTTGTGTCGAAAGGGTGTTCCCACGCGAGCACGCGCGCGTGCACGTGGCTTACATGCCCGACGACGAACCATGCGCCGAGCGCGAACAGCACGAGCCCGATCAGCGGGAAGGAGAACCGCCCCGTAGCCACGTACAGCAGCGCGAGGAACGCTCCGTAGAACATCAGCGAGGTCCCCAGCTCGCGCGTGAGCAGCAGCGTCGCCATCGCTGTCCCCCACACGATCAGCATCGGGCCGAACTGCTTCATCGGCGGGATCGTCAAGCCCAGCACGCGCCGTCCCGCGGTCACGAGCAGCTGGCGGTTGTCGCGCAGGTAGCTGGCCAGAAAGATCACGATCGCGAGCTTCGCGAGCTCCGCGGGCTGGAAGGAAACGCTACCCACGTGGATGTCCAGATACGCACCGTTGACCTGCTCGCCGATCACCGGCAGCCGCGGCAGCACCGTCATCCCAATGCCGACCGCGGCGATCGTGTAGCGGTAGCGCTCGAGCACGCCCACGCCGTGGCGGCGCAACGCAAGGATCGTCGCCGCGAACAGGACGAGCCCAAGCACCATCCACTGCGCCTGCTGGCGCGCCAGCACGGGTTCGATGCGGTACACCATCACGATCCCAACGCTCGCGAGCACCGCGGCGAGCGGGAACAGATAAGGGTCCGCATGCGGCAGCGCGAAGCGGATCACCAGATGCCCCGCCAGACACAGCGCAAGGAACAGCGCGCCGTATGTAAGCGACGTGTTCGACGCGTGGTTCAGCGTTAGGTTGGTCGAAGCTCCCGGCGAGTTGTTCTCGGCCTGAATGAAGATCGCGGTGAAGCCCGCCGTCACGAGCAGCGCGGAGGGCACGAGACCCAGCAGCTCGCGGTTTCTCGGGCTCAGCATCGGTCGAGGGTAGCCGTCGGCCCGGCGCGGGCGCTCCGATGCGCCCGCCGGCCTTGCGTTCCGGCGCGTGCGCGCCGCCCGGCTCGCTAGCCTTGTCACGTACGAGCGCGTCGTCGGGGGTGGCGCTCGCATTGCCTAGCCACATGAGCGGCTCTCCAGTGACATCCGATGCTGAGCGCCCGCCCTCGCTGGGGTGGAGCATGTTGAAGCGCTTTCTGATCGCCAGCGTGCTGATCGTGCTGCTCAGCGGCGGCGCGACCGCGACCGTCGCGCTGAACAAGATCACCACGATCGCCGACGAGGTCTTTCCCAAGCTGAACGAGATCGAAGCGCCCAAGGGCGTCGTCACGCCCGAATACAGCGGCGGTCCGCAAACGTTCCTGATCCTCGGCTCGGACAGGCGGGTGGGCTCCAAGGACGCTTACGACCGCGAAGACCCGCCGCACTCAGACACGATCCTGCTCGTGCGCTTCGACCCCGAACAGGGCCAAACGTCGGTGCTGTCGATCCCGCGCGACCTGATGGTCAACATCTCGACCAAGAACGGCCAGAACTACCCCGAGGAAAAGATCAACGCCGCCTATACGATCGGCAACAAGCTCGGCGGCACGAAGGGCGGGATGGTGCTCGCGGCCGAAACGATCGAGCGCGAAGTTCTCCCGGGCCTGAAGCTGAACGGCATCATCGACGTGAGCTTCCAGGGCTTCATCAGGGTCGTCGACACGCTCGGCTGCGCCTACGTGAACGTCGACCACCGCTACTACAACGAGAACGTCGGGTCGACCGAAACCGACTACACGAGCATCAACCTGCAGCCCGGCTACCAGAAGCTCTGCTATGAAAACGCGCTCGACTATGTGCGCTACCGCCACGATGACTCGGACTTCGTGCGCGTCGCCCGTCAGCAGGATTTCATTCGCGACCTGCGCGAGCAGATCTCGTCGACAAACGAGCTCGGTCAGATCGACACGGTCGCCAAGGCGGTCGGGCACGCGATCAGCTCCACCTTCCATTCCTCGGCGAGCGAGCTGATCGAACTCGCGAAGCTGATCATCTTCTCGCAGGGCAAGCCGCTGCGCCAGGTCAAATTCCAGAGCTCAAACGTGGATTTCAAGGGTCCGGGCGGCGGCTCTTACGTGACGAGCACTCCGGCGCTCAATCAGGCAACGCTCGCGGAATTCCTGCACAGCCACGAAACACTCAGCCCGCCGGCGTCCAAGCCGCCCGCGCACACCTCGCGCCACGGCCGTCACCATTCCAAAGGCACGAGCTTCTCGCCGCGCACACTCGACCTGTTCCCGACCTCCGCTGCCGGCGACAGCGAAGCGGTGAAGGCCGCCATCGAAGTCCCCGTTCCCGTCCTCTACCCAACCCTGCAGACCGGTGCAGCTGAACAGCAGCAGGTGCGCGCCTACACGCTCAAAGACCAGCAGGGCAACCTCCACCACGCCTATGTAATCGTGTGGCAGGAGAACACGATCGGCGGCTACTATGACTTCGAGGGCTCTGACTGGCTGAACCCACCCCTGTTCGCGCACGCGCACACCCAGGTCATCGATGGTCGCTCCTACCGACTCGTCGACGATGGCGCACACATTCACGCCATCGGCTGGCGCTCCGGACGTGTCCTGTACTGGCTGACGAACACGCTGCTCGAGGAACTATCGAACGCGCAGATGATCGCGCTGGCCAAATCCGCTCAGCCGCTGCACTGACGCGTTCTCAGCCGAAAGTCCCTCAACAAGGGCTCTCAGCTCGAGGCTGCAGCGCGCGCCTGGTCGAGCGCAGCGTTGACAAGCGCGTCGGCGTGCGCGTTCTGCGCGCGCGGCACAGTCCGGATCGACCAGCGCTCGAACTGTCCCAAGGCCGTCATCGCCTCGCGGTGCAGGGGGCGCATAGCCTCGTGCTTGACCTTGTAGACCCCCTTCACCTGCTTGGCAATCAGCTCCGAGTCACCGACCACCTCGACCTCTTCGGCGCCCAGCTCGCGCGCGTGCTCCACCCCCAGCAGCAGCGCGCGATACTCGGCGACGTTGTTCGTGGTCTTCCCAAGTAGCTGCGCGTACTCGCCCAACACCTCACCCGCAGGCGAGGTGATCACGCAGGCGGCCGCTGCCGGGCCCGGGTTACCACGGGAGCCGCCATCGACATGCACGATGACCTTCTTCATCATCGCCGGGAGTATTCAGATCGGTTAGGACGAAACGCTCGCGCGAGCTGCCTGCACGGGCTATGCGCCGGTGGCAAGAGGCGGCAGATCGCCCGCAACGCGCGCCCTACGCCGGTCGCGCACGATACGCCGCTGGCTCACGTCCGCCCCGCCGGCGGCGAGCTGCGTCGCGACTGAGCGTCCCCGGCGGGCGCGCCGGTCGAACTCGCGCCGGTCGACGATCACCGTAACGTTCTCCTCGCGCTCGTAGTGATCCGTGAGCTTGGGATACAGCTCGCCGGCGAGCGGCTTTGGCACCACGCAATAGATCATCGCGCTCGATTCTACTCTCCCTACGCAAATACACAAGCCATTGTGCCGTGGCCTCCGGTAGGGAACACCGGGCACACGGCGCTTGCGCGTGGGCGGGCGGGCGGGCGGGCGGGCGGGCGGGTACCCTCTAAACGCTGGACAGCGACAGTGCACCGAGCTCGTCGGCGGCGGCGTTCGCAAGCCGGTCCTCCGGGTCGAGTTCTCCCAGCTCGGTCCCCTGGGCCACAGCCCTCGCGCCGGCCGCCTCGTCACCGAGGTCGACCTCGTACCGGTACCAGCACAGCTCCCACATGATCGCGATCGCGACCACACCTCCCGCCTCCTCCACAGGACGCACGCTCACGCCGGGTGCTCCCAGCGAGCGAGCGACGCCCGCCACCCGGCGCGGATGCTCGCCGGCATTGAACACCTCGAGCGCCCGTTCGACCTTCACATCACCGCTCCTCACCGGCGCCGCACCCCCATCCCCCATGAGCGCCACAGTCCCCGCGTCCGAAGCCGCTGCCGCTCCGCCAAGGCCGTCCAGAAAGTCGTAGCGCTCCCGTTCCCCATCCGTCCCCGCCCCGTAGGGAAGATCGATCGGCGTGGCGGACGTGTCCGCCACAATCATCTCCGCTGACTGAGGCTCGCGCATCTGGCGCAGACGCTCAAACAGGTTGCGCCCACGCCCCGCGCGCGCTGGCGGCAGGCTCATCGTATGGCGGTCGGCCTCCCGCAGCCAACCCTCGTGCGCCGCACGCGGCGCGCACAACTCGCACACCGTCCGTCGCCGTCCACCCGCGAGAAACACATCCGGCTGCTCGCCGCGCAGCAACCGTCGCGCGCACACATCGCACGCGACATCGGGCTGCGAAGTGACAATTGTGCGGGTGACCATGGGTCCTTACCCTAGTGGTTGTGTGGACGCTGACGCTTGACGATCTTCTCCACATCCCTGCCAAGGTCCTACCGTGACGTCGCAAGCGTTGGTGGCCGGCGCCCGCGGGGCCAATTCGGAGAGCGCGCTTGCGCGCGTCTCGCAAAAGCCGTTCTTCTCAGTCGTCGAACGACTCCTCCTGCATCCGCGAGCGTAGACGCAGCACTGCCTTCGTGTGCAGCTGCGACACCCGCGACTCGGTCACGCCGAGCACCTCGCCGATCTCACGCAACGTTAGGTTCTCGTAGTAGTAGAGCGCGATTACGAGCTTCTCGCGCTCCGGCAGCCTCGCGATCGAGTCGGCGATCCTGTCCTTCAGGTCACCCACATCGAGTGCTCTCGCGGGGTCTGGTGCGCCGGGATCTTCGATCGTGTCCATCAAAGAAACCTGATCGCCGCTCGAGTCCGAGACGCTCCACAGCTCGTCCAGCGCAACGATCGACGAGTGCGAGATCGCCAGCAGCGACTCGTTCAGTTCCTCGAGCGTTATCCCCAGCTCATCAGCGACCTCCTGATCCGTCGGCGCCCTTTGCAGCGAGTTCTCGAGCTTCGCGTTCGCCCGCTCCACCTCGCGCGCGCGCGCCCTGACACTGCGCGGCACCCAGTCCATCGAGCGCAGCTCATCGATGATCGCGCCCTTGATCCGCATGATCGCGTACGTCTCGAACTTGATCTCCCGCGACAGGTCGAACCGCTCGATCGCCGAGATCAGCCCCACCAGCCCATAGGAGATCAGATCGGCCTCCTCGACGTGCGGCGGCAGCCCCGCGGCGGTGCGCCCGGCTACGTACTTGACGAGCGGCGAATACGCGACAACCAACCGCTCGCGCACACGACTATCGCCGTCGGTCTTATACCGCCGCCACAGTTCCCGCAGCTCGATCGGTTTAACATTGGTCTCCAACGAGGTCTTCTTCCCCCTCGATCAGGCCCGAGGGTGGCTGCGCGCATAGGTGCTTCGAAGCCTCGCGGACTCTACCCGAGTATAAATCTGGGTGCTGGACACGCTCGCGTGCCCCAGCAGCTCTTGGATGCTGCGCAGATCCGCGCCGCCATCCAGCAGGTGCGTCGCAAAGCTGTGCCTGAGCGCGTGGGGCGAGGCACCAGCGCCCACTCCCGCGCGCTTCGTCCATGTCCTGAGCCTCCTTCTCACGTCGCTTGTGCCGAGCCGGCGGCCCGTCTTTGAGAGAAACAGCGCCTCCTCGCCGTCGCCGTTGACCAGCCGTTCCCGGCCGCGGTCCAGATAGCGCTTCACGGCCTCAAGCGCCACCTCGCCGACGGGCACGAACCGTGTCTTTGAGCCCTTCCCCTCGACGCGCACCTGCTCCCCGTCGTGGTCGACATCTAAAGCCTTCAGCGACACGAGCTCCTCGGCACGCAGCCCACACGAGTAGGCCAGCTCGAACAGCGCACGGTCGCGCAGCTCGAGCGGGCTGCCCGCGGGGATCGAGTCGAGCAACCGGCCGGCTTCCGAGGCGCTCAGCACACGCGGCAGGTGCGATCCACGCCTGGGAGTGGACACCAGGTCGGCCGGGTTCTGAGCGATCCGCCCGTGCTCGCGCAGGGCCCCAAACAGCGCGCGCAGCGCCGCCAGCTTGCGTGCGGTCGTCGCCGGGGCGGCGTCCCCTTCGGAGAGGTGGGCGATCCAGCGACGCACGTCCTTCGGCCCAACATCCTCCGGCCCCAGCCCGTGGGTGGCCGCCCAGCGCGCGAACTGCCCAAGGTCCATCCTGTACGCACGGCGCGTCCTCGCGGCCGCATCGCGACGGATCAGGTCCTCCTCCAAGAGCTCGATCGCCTGGCGCCACGCGTCGTGAACGAGAGCATCACTTGGCTGCTCTGCTCGCTCACGAGCGCTTGCTCGTGCGTTCGTGAGCTCGCTCTGCACCGACGCGGTGGTGGTGGTCACAGCGACCTACTTCGCCACACCGGCCCCCGTACCCTGCCTTGCGAGTGCGGGGGCGAGCTTCTGCTCCAGCTCCGGCCAGTCGCGGGCGCAGATCACGTCCTCTTCTTCGCACAGATCACGGTTCCAAGGATGGCGGAGCGTGGCGGCGGCGATACCGCACTCGATCGCGGCGGCGAGGTTCAGCGGGCCGTCGTCGATCAGCAGGTCGATCTCGAGCTCGGCACAGCGCGAGACCTTGTCATAAGAGCAGTGCAGATCGTCGAACGGCAGTCCAATCAGCTCGAGCCACCTGGCCGTCGCGTACCCGCGGTCTGCCGCACGATGGCTCGTCACGTGGATGAAATGCCCTTCCTCGTGCCAGTGACGCACCGCTTGCACCGCCCCCGGATAAGGAACCCCCGAGAGGATGCGCTCGTCGCTGTGGCTCTCCTCGATGCACAGCTCGAACTGCTCTGGGCGCAGCCGCGTGATTCCCCACGTGAACTGCTCCTCGTAGGGCAGCTCGATCCCGAAGCGCCTGACTGACACCTCCGACAGGATGTCCCAGTAGTGGTGCAAGGTCGAGTCGATGTCGATGGCTATTCGCATGGCGTCAAACTGGGTAGTTCTCAGAGACATGGGACCGTTAGATTATGCCGCGATGAGGAGTTCGTCCGCATCGTCCCGGGCGGACGAGCGCTCAGCCTACGGACCGGTGGGTCACTCCCCCTGGCTCGACGTCGACTGGCGCACCCATCAGCGCTGGGTGATCCTAGACGGTCAGCCGCTCAACGTCATCGAGCTCGGCGAGGGCCCACCGCTCGTGTTCGTGCACGGCCTGATTGGACGCTGGACACATTGGCTGGAGCAGCTGCTGCCGTTTGCCGCCGATCATCGTGTGATCGCGCTCGACCTGCCGGGCTTCGGCTCCTCGCCGCCGCCGGCGGCGCAGACGATCTCGATCCCCTTCTATGCCCAAATGCTCGAGAAACTGCTTGCGCTCTTGGAACTGGACGCGGCGGCGCTGGTCGGCCACTCGATGGGTGGCTTCACCTCGGTCGAGCTCGCGATCAACTTCCCGGAGCGGGTCGAGCGTCTCGTGCTGATATCTCCCGCGGGCCTGAGCACCTACAACAATCGTCGCTCGTTGCGCGGGCTCGCGCTGGGGCGCCGTGTCGAACCGATCGTGAACGCCTACAACGCCTGGGCGGCAGCCAACGCCGACACTCTGGCCCGCTACCCACGCCTACGCCTGCTCGAGCCCTTCACGAACATCGTGACGCGCCATCCCGACCGCCTGCCCGCCCCCTACATCGCTGAGTTCGTGCGCGGGCTGGGCAACGCCAGGTTCATCGACGGCGTCGAGGCGATCCTCACCTACGACCTCCGTGAGCGGCTGAAAGAGATCGCCTGCCCCACGTTGATCGTCTGGGGCGAAGACGACGAAACCGTTACCGCACGCGACGCGTCTGTATACGAGGAACTGATCCCCAACTCCCGCAAGGTCATCTTCCCCGAGACCGGTCACATGGCGATGATCGAGCGCCCGGCGGCGTTCAACGCGCTGCTCAAAGAGTTCCTCGAAGAGAGCAACCCCTCAGCGCGCAACGGCGCCCTCGGACGCGCTGCCAACTAGCTTCGCGTACTTCTGGATCGCCACGTCCACGTGCTCGTCCGCGCGCGGGGGCTGGATGTAGGCGCTCACGCGCGCGGCCATCTCCTCGTCGGACAGGTTCACGTCGAGCCGGCGCGTGTCCGCGTCGATCGTCAGCTCGTCCCCGTCATGGAGCGCGCCGATCGGACCGCCACGGACGGCCTCGGGTGCGACGTGGGCGACCATGAAGCCGTGCGTGGCGCCGGAGAAGCGCCCGTCGGTGATCAGCGCCACCTCTTCACCGAGCCCCTCTCCCACGATCGCGGCGGTCACGGACAGCATCTCGCGCATACCCGGCCCGCCCGCGGGCCCCTCGCCTCGGATGACGACGACATCGCCCGCCTGCAGCTCGTGCGCGAGCACCGCCGCCATCGCCGCCTCCTCGCCGTCGAACACGCGCGCTGGCCCCACGTGTTTGCGCCGCTCGTGCCCTGAGAGCTTCACGACGCAGCCGTCCGGTGCGATGTTGCCGCGCAGGATCGCGAAGCCGCCGGTCGGTTTGATCGGGTCCGACAGCGGTCGCACGACAGGCTGCCCATCGGTCTCGACCGCCTCGTCCGCGTGCTCGCCGATCGTCCTGCCAGTGACGGTGGGCGCGTCGGCGTTAAGAAGCCCGGCCTCTTTGAGCCGCGCGAGCACCAGCGGCACGCCGCCCGCCTCATACAGCTCGGTCGCGACGTACTGCCCGCCCGGCTGCAGGTCGCACAGCAGCGGCGTGCGCTCGGAGACGGCCTCGAACTCGTCGATGCCCAGCGGCACACCCATTTCGTGCGCCACCGCCAGCAGGTGCAGGACGACGTTGGTCGAGCCTCCGCTGGTGGCAGCCGCAGCGATCGCGTTTTCGAACGCGGGCTTGGTGATCACGTCGCTCGGACGCTGGCCGCGACGCAGCACGTCCATCACCAGTTCGCCCACCTGCACGGCGACCTCGAGCTTGCGCCCGTCCTCGGCCGGCACCATCGCGGAGCCAGCGGGCGAGATGCCGAGCGCCTCGAAGGCCATAGCCATCGTGTTGGCGGTGAACTGGCCCCCGCACGCCCCTGCGCCGGGGGAGGCGACCTCCTCCAGCGCGTGCAACTCCTCCTCGGTGATCTTCCCCGCGGCGTGCTCTCCGACCGCCTCGAAGACCTGCTGGATCGTCACCTCGGCGCCCTTGTAATGACCTGGCTTGATCGAGCCGCCGTAGAGCATCAGCCCGGGGATGTTCAACCGCGCGAGCGCCATCACGGTCCCGGGGATCGTCTTGTCGCAGCCGGAGATCGTGACGAGCGCGTCGAAATGATGGGCGGAGGCGACGAGCTCGATCGAGTCGGCGATCAGCTCGCGTGAGACCAGCGACGCCCGCATCCCCGCGGTGCCCATCGTGATCCCGTCGGAGATCGCGATCGTGTTCAGCTCCATCGGCGTGCCGCCGGCTGTGCGGATGCCCTCCTTGACCTTGGCGGCGAGCACCCGGTTGTTGAAGTTGCACGGCATCGTCTCGATCCACGAGTGCGCCACACCGACGATTGGCTTTGCGAGGTCCTCGGCGGTGTAGCCGATGCCGTGCAGGTAGGCGCGCGCCGCCGCTCGCTCAGGGCCCTCCGTGAGGGCACGGCTGCGGTGCTTAACGTCGAAGGCAGTAAGTGTGCTCACGCGGCGCGCACACTATCGGCGCCACCCAGATCGCGCACTTGATCGGTGATTCCTCTGGCGCGCGAATCTCCCCCTAGCCTCTCCCGCTCCCAGCGAGAGAGGCGAACGAGGTCGCGGTGAACCCGCTCCGGATCGACTTGGCGTCCCGGCAGATGCATGTTGGCCTCGGCGACCAGCCGGCGCTCGTCGGCGGTCAGGGCCATCCACTTGGCGAGCACATCGTCCGAGGCAGGCAGTCTGGCGCTGCCGTAGGGCCGCGAATGGTCAGGGAAGGCCACGCAGTACTCGTTGAGCAGGACGCCCGTCTGGGGAACGTAGGCGACGATCGGCCTATGGGGATAGATCAAATACGCGTAGGAGGCGCCGTCTGCGTGCAGGTGCCGGCCAAGACCGCCCCAGACGCGCAGGAAGCCAAGGTCCCGATACATCGCCCAGTCCTCATCATTGACGCACGAGCGAAGCAGCGCGCAAGCGCGCTGCTCAGCGCGGCGTTCGCGACCGGGGTCATAGCTCAGCCCCGTTCTGGGCGTACGCATCCGCCAACGTAGACGCGCACGCACGAACGTCCCTGAGGCCCGGGGCCACGTGAGCTCCCACAGCAGCGCGACAAACACGATTGTGGCGGTGCCCAGCGCGAGCAGCACGACCGCTAGCTGTCTGTCCGCGGCGCTCCGCCAGCGGCGCGAGGGAAGAAGATCACGCGCTCGGCGTCGCGAGGCACCTCGGCGAAGCTCCTAACAAGCTCGGCCTCGCGGCGGCCACCATGCGTCTCGGTTGGCACCGCCGCCCACATCCCCGCATCCAGCTCGCGGCGGAACGCCTCGATCAGCTCCCGCTCCTGCTCTGGCACCTCCACATCGCCCTCCGCGAGCACGATCTCACCATGACCGGGCTTGAGCCGCAACAGTCTCATCGTGCTCGGATTATGGCAAACGTGGAGCAGCGAGGATTCATCTCGATCGCACGTGAGCCAGGCCAAGGATGTCAACCGGACCGGCTCCCGCGCCGATGTCGCGCAGCCCGTCAGCGACCGCACCGCCCGTGAGGGCACGGGCGGTGCGCGCGGCCTGGAGCGGAGCTCCGCCCAGTGCGAGCTGCGCGGCGAGCACGGCGGAGTGGGTACATCCGGAGCCGTGCGCGGCCCCTTCGGGATGGCGCTCGCCGATGATCTCCACGACCTCTCTGTCATTCCGGGAGTCGAGCAAGAGATCGACCGCACGGGCACGGTGACCGCCCGTGAGGATGACGATGCGGGGGCCGAGTGCGAGTACCGCGCGGAGCAAAATCTCGGCTTCGGCGTCCTCGCCCTCATCAGCCTCCTCGGCACCGTCCGGCTCGAGCCCGGCGAGCACACGCGCCTCCGGCAGATTCGGGGTGAGCACGGTCGCGCGCGGCAGGATCTCCTCGACGAGTGCCCGCTGAGCATCGGGATCGAGCAGGCGCGCGCCCGACTCGGCAACCATCACCGGGTCGACCACCACGGGCGTGCCCTTTGGCAGCTCGTCGATGGCACGCGCCACCGCCAGCGCGACATCGGCCGTACCGAGCATCCCCACCTTGACCGCGTCGACGCCAATGTCCTCGACGACAGCACGCACCTGCGCGAGAACGACATCGGGCGGCACCGAGTGGATCGCCGTGACGCCAATGGTGCTCTGCGCCGTGATCGCCGTGATCGCCGTCATGCCGTGCACGCCGCAGCGAGCGAACGCCTTCAGGTCGGCCTGAATACCCGCGCCACCACCAGAGTCCGAGCCGGCGATCGAGAGCACACGTGGCGTGCCGGTCGATCGCCGAGTGCTCGCGCGCCGAGGCTCCTTGTTCGCTCCCGCTCCGCTCGATGCCGCGTGTCCCACCATTGCGATGCGCCGGTAGGTGCCCTCAGCCTGGCGGCGCCGCGCCGCGCGGAGGGAAGATCGAGTAGCTGCCGATCGCCGTGACGAGCAGCCGCTCATCCTCATGGCGGACCTCGCTGCGCAGCACCGCGGTCCTGCGGTTGCGCCGGTCGAGGACCGTGCGGCAGACGATCTCGCCCTCAATCGCAGTCTGAATGTAATTGATTGAGATGCTTATCGTGGCGATGCGCTCCTCCGCGGTCGTCTGCGCCCACAGCGTCGAGCCCATGCAGTAGTCGACCAGGGCGTAGGTGACGACGCCTGAGAGCAGCCCACCGGCGTTGATCAGCTCGGGGCGGATGGTCAGACGGACTGTCTGCGGATCGTCCCAGCGCATACCCATAAAGCCGCTGACGCCGTCGAACGACCCCGGCCTCCTTGCGATGTGACGATCCTCCATAGAAGGATCTGTGGTCGTCGACTCGGTCGATTGCGAGCGCTCAGAGAAGTCCGCGGAGGTTTCGTTCATGCGACGGGAGGCTACGCGAGCGGTTCTCGACGTGCCCGCGCGGGCCGCGAGGCATCAACTCCTCACAGTGCTGGCGGTGAATTGACACATATGTGTGTCTCATGTCACACCTGTCGATCTAACGTGGTCGACATGCCCACCGAGACTCCCGCCTCCTCGCAAGCCGCCCAGCACAGCGACCGGCGCCGCACGCTCGGTCGTCTCGGCGAGGAACTCGCCGCCGCCCACTTCCAACGGCTCGGCTTCTCCCCACTGGGACATAACGAGCGCACCCGCCACGGCGAGATTGACCTCATTGCGTTCAACGGGCACACACTTGTGTTCGCGGAGATCAAGACCCGTCGCGTGAGCGCCCGGGGGCAAAATATCCGTCCCAACCAGGAGCCCCTAACGTGGCTGCGCCCGCGTCAGCGCATCCGCCTTCGTCGCCTTGCCGTCGCGTGGCTGCACGACGAGAAGCACATTCGACCAACCGCCCACACGATCCGCTTCGACGCGATCGGGGTGATCGTCGACACCAAGGACAGGCTTGTGCGCCTCGACCACATCGAGGGGGCTTGGTGAGGGTCCGATACGGACCGAGACGGCCGACTCAGAGCCTGTTTCAAGATAGGCGGTGTGGTCGGGGTGTTCATGGACCAAGCTGGGGATCGGATGCCCACCCACCCGGCGAAGCGCATGCTGGTGGCATGCGCGAGCCATCACGTGGCGACGATCGAAGATCCCATGGATCTTCGATCGGTCCAGCGCCGGGTAAAGATCCCACCCACCCACATCCGGACGTGCCGATCTTCTTGAAATAGGTTCCTAGAGCGCCAACTGCTGGTAGGCGAGCGACTGGAAGGACATCCTGTGCAGGGGAGAGACGCCCTGACGAAGGATCGCTTCGCGGTGCACGGGCGTGGAGTAGCCGACATGCTCGGCGAAGCTCCAACCCGGATGCTGGATATCGGCGTGGCGCATGTAGCGGTCGCGTGTAACCTTGGCGACGATCGACGCTGCCGCGATCGCCGCGCTGGTGGCGTCACCATCGACGATCGCGCGCTGGGGCCGCTCGAACTCCGCCACCGAGAAGCCGTCGACGAGACACAGCACGTCACCCACGACGTCTCTCGTGACCCCGCGCAACGCATCGCGTAAGGCGGCCAGATTCGTCTTGTGCAGACCGCGCGCATCGATTCCGCGTACGCAGCGGGAGACGACCACGACGCGGGCGGCGCTGCTCAACACGAGCGGGTACAGCTCCTCACGCGCCTGCGCCGTGTGTTGCTTGGAGTCGTTCAGCAAGCTCAGCGAGCGCAGCTCGCGGGTCGTGAGCGCGTCATAGTCGAACAGCACGCCGGCCGCGACGAGCGGCCCGGCTAGGCAGCCCCGCCCCGCCTCATCGGCGCCCGCGACCAGACGTACTCCGAGCCGGCGGTCGAAGGCGAACAGTCGCCGTCCGCTGCCGTTCCGGCGCGCACGACGCCTAGCGCGCGCGGAAGAAGCACCCGCCCGCGATGAGACGCTCGACGCACTCACAACCTCGGTGGCACGTGCGGAGGAGCCGGCTGGCCGCGAGGACGCCTCTGAGGCACTTGCGGAGGTGTAGTCGAGAGACCTAGAAGAACCCGATGCGGTCGGGAGGCCAGTAGGTGGCGATTGCACCCCCGATGATCCACCCTGTGGGGATTGGTCCCCAGAACCTGCTGTCGTCGGATTCGCCACGGTTGTCGCCCATCATGAACCAGTCACCGGCCGGAATCTTGATGGCCGTTCGCAGATTGCAGGCCGGGACAGCTCCGCATTCGCGAATATAGGAGTCTTTCTCCCTTTCAAAGCGCGTGTCGTGGGCCCCTTTGCGCCAAACGTGCCCTTCCTTGATGTAGATTTCATCGCCCGGCCCGGCGACGACGCGCTTGATGAAATTGATGCCGTTATCGGGCTTTGGCACAGGCGCCGAACAGGCGGCCCCATTTGCGAAGTTGACGCTGTGAGGCGAGGGCCCGCAGACCCCCTGCTCGGCGTCTTCGGGAGGATGGAATACCACGATCTCGCCCACATGAGGGTCGCTGAAGTCCGTACTGATGCGGTTGACCAAGACGCGCTGGCCGACCTTGAGCGTCGGTTCCATCGAGCCGCTCGGGATGCGGTAGGGCTTGACGATAAATGCCTGAATCCCGATCGCCAGGCCGAGCGCGACGAGCACGATCACGATCAGCTCGACGATCGAGCCCCTCGCCGTTTTCGACTTTTTGCGTCCGTCCTTTGCCGTCAGAGCCGCATCGGCGGTAATGTTCGCTTTCGAGCGCTCTCTTCCGGGCTGTGCGCCCGAGCTATCGCCCTTGCCAGGACTCACGCCGGCTCGTCGTCGGCGGGTACGCCTCCCTTGGCGTCACCAACATCGGAAGAGGGATCAGGCTCGTCCGGCAGGTTTGCCTGTGCCGTCGTGCTAGCTGAGGAACCATCCACCTCGTCTTCAGCTGAGGCCGGCTCATCGGCTGCCGTCTGGGACTGGACCTCGGCGGAAACCTCGCTCTTATCGGTCTCCAGGGGTGCCTGTGTCTGTGCGTCCTCGGCAACCGCCTCCTCAGCGGTCATACCATCCACGTCCGTCGCTCCCCCAGCCGGCTGCTCGTGCAGCAGGCCCGGCTCCACCGTCTCCTCAGGACCAACATAGCGGCGCTCCCGCACGCGCGCGCGCTTGCCGACGCGGTCACGCAGGTAGTACAGCTTCGCCCGGCGCACATCGCCTCGCGCGGCCAGCTCGATGCGCTCGATCTTCGGCGAGTGCACGGGGAACATGCGCTCCACGCCCACGCCGAAGGACTGCTTGCGCACCGTAAACGTCTCGCGCGAACCGTGCCCCTGACGCTTGATGACGACGCCCTCGAACACCTGCACGCGACGGCGGGCGCCCTCGATCACCTGGAAATGCACCTTCACGCGGTCGCCCGGCGCGAAGTCGGGAACGCGGCGCAGCTGCGCGCGCTCGATGGTTTCGATGACGCTGC
>DAIOGX010000030.1:0-24535 GCA_036744995.1 Solirubrobacteraceae bacterium
ATGCATTGTAGGGCAGCAAAATCGCACACCTCACGCGCCGCTCAGAACCTGTTTCGAAATAGGCGGTGCGGTTGGGGCGTGCATGGACCAAGCTGGGCGACGCGGGACGGCGCAGCGCGTGCTGGTAGCACGTGCAAGCCGTCACGTGGCGATGATCGAAGATCTCGTGGATCTTCGATCGGTCCAGCGCCGTGTCCAGGTGCGCATCCGGGCGTGCCGATCTTTTTGAAACAGGTTCTCAGTACTTCCGCTCCCCCGTCTCCTCGAGCACCCGTTCGTTTGCCTTGTCGAACTCGCGCTTGACCTCGCCCCGGCGTTTGGCAAGCTCGCTCACATCGCCGCTTTCCTGCCCGCGCGCGCGCTGAATCTGACGGTCGACCCTCGCCAGCTCCAGCTGCAGGCGCTGAACGTCCAACATCTCTGAACGGGGCTCTTCGCTACCGGCTTGCACTATCAGCTCGGCCAGCAACGCATGCAGGTCCGGATCATCGTCTAGGTCGGGTGCAGACATCGAGACCGGCAGGCCATTGTCCATCAGGTATCGAGCGGCTCGACGCATGAGGCTGCTCGAGAAGTGCTCCTCAACGTCGAGGCGTCGGAGCGCGGTCAGACCGTCCTCGGGCTGTGCGATGCACAATGCGAGGAATTCACGCTCGGTCTTGTCCAGGCGGGAGAGGTCCACGCGCGCTTTGGCTGTCGTCTGGCCCGCCGCCGGGGTACTTGGCGACCCCTTCGTCGGTTCAGCCAAGCGCTTCTCGACCAGGTCATTGGGTCTAGCGAAGCGACTCGAAACGAGGCGAGTCAGCTCGTCGCGAACCGTGCTCCGCGATGGCAACGTGGAGAAGATTTCGCGCAACTCATCGAGCATCGAGTCCTGGACCTCGGTGTCCGAGGTGTCCCCGCTGGCGAGGACCCGCTCAACCCGAAAGCGCGCGAACTCGACCGATCGGTCGATCGCCTCCTGCACTGCCTTGCTCCCCTCGGCCAGCAGCAGGTCTGCTGGGTCAGTCCCTGCCGGCAGCGGGACGACGCGCAGCGCCAGTTCACGCTCTGAGGCAAGCGTGTACGCCTTCAGCATGGCGGCCTGACCGGCCGTATCGGCGTCAAGCGCCAGTAGCACCGTGTTCGCCATCCTCGAAAGCTCACGCACCTGCGGTGGCGTCAGCGCGGTGCCCATCAGCCCAACGCAGTTCTTCATTCCCGCCTGATGCATGGCGATCACGTCCGTGTACCCCTCGCAAAGTACGACGCTATGGGCCTTGGCGGCCGACTGCCTCGCCAGCTTCGCCCCATATACGTGCGAGCCCTTGTGATACACGTCGTTGTCGGAGGTGTTCAGGTACTTGGGTGCCCGCCCGCCGCCCCCACCATCCTTCTGTTCGTCGTGCATCGCACGTGCACCGAATCCAAGGATGCTGCCTTTGATGTCGGCCAGCGGGAACATGATCCGCGAGCGGAACCGGTCATAGAGCTGCCCGTTCTCCCGCGAGCGCTGGGCCAACCCCGTCGCGTAGAGCTCCTGCTCTGAGAAGCCGCCTCGCCGTGAGGCCAACAGCACCCGATCCCATGCGCTCGGGGCATAGCCGACGCGGAACTCCTTCAGGATCTCTTCCCCCAATCCCCGGCCCAGCAGGTACTCCCGCGCACGCTCGGCCTCGTCCGAATCCCACAGGCAGCGCTCATAGTAGGCGGTGGTGCGGGCGAGCAGCTCCAGCAGTCGCTCTCGGAGTTTGCGCCGCTCGGCCTCCTTCTCGTCCTCCTCCTCGCGCTCCAGCTCGACTCCATAGCGATCCGCAAGCAGCTCGAGAGCGCCTTTGAAGTCCACCCCCTCGACCTCCTGCACGAACGTAAACACGTCCCCAGATGCCTGGCAGCCAAAACAGTAGTAGACCTTCTGCCCCGGGTCGATCCCAAACGACGGGCTGCGCTCGTGGTGGAAGGGGCACAACCCCACATAGCTAGCCGGCCCGGCCCGGCGCAGCTCGGTCCGCGCCGAGACCAGCTCGACGAAGTCGACCGTGTCGCGCACGCGCTCCTTGGACTCGCGGGTATATAAGGCCATCTCGGGCCTACGCTAGCTTGTCCATCTCAAATCAGCATCTCTGGCAAGGATTGAAATGCCCACCCACCCCGCGTGGCGTGCTGGCCGATCAGTCGATCGCATCTGATCGACTGATCGGCACGCGAGCGACCGAGGACACAGCCAGAGCTAGCGGGCGAAGGCCTGGGGCACCTCGAGCTCCTTGTACGCCCTGATGCAATACCTGTCGGTCATGCCCGCGAGGTAGTCGGTCACGCGTCGCGCCAACTCCTCATCCCCGTTCGGGTCACTCAAGTCAGCCGAAGGCTGGATCGGGCCATGGCTCTCGGGCAGCAGCTCGGGATGCTCGATGTAGTGCTCGAACAACCGTTTCACGACACCCGAGATCTTCGCGTGCTCGGCGCGCACCGCCGGTCCGAGGTAGACGTGCTCGAACATAAACTCGCGCAGCGCCTTCATCGCCGGCCCGGCCTCCGGCCCCTGGACGATGTCGCCCGTCTGCCCTGACTGCTCGACCATGTCGTGCACGAGCGCGTCGATCCGCGCTGAGCCGCTCGTGCCGAGGACCGCGATCGGCTCCCTCGGCAGCTCATCCTCGCGCAGCAGCCCGGCGCGCACGGCGTCGTCGATGTCGTGGTTGATGTACGCAACGCGGTCGATCACCCTGACGATCCGTCCCTCGAGCGTCGCCGGCTGGGGCGCGCGGCTCGAGTGGCGAGCGATGCCGTCACGCACCTGCTTTGTCAAGTTGAGACCTGCTCCGTCGCGCTCGAGGCTGTCAACCACGCGCAGCGAGTGCTCGTAGTGGCGGAAGTCCCGGCCAAATCGCTCTTTCAGGCAGCGGTCGAGCATCTCCTCGCCGATATGCCCGAACGGCGGGTGTCCGAGGTCGTGCCCGAGGCCGATCGCCTCGACCAGGTCCTCGTTCAACCGCAGCGCTCGGGCGACCGTGCGCGAGATCGTGGTCACCTCGAGCGTATGCGTCAGTCGCGTGCGGTAGTGGTCGCCGCGGGGCGCCACAAACACCTGCGTCTTGTGCGTCAGCCGGCGGAACGCCTTGCAGTGCACGATCCGGTCGCGGTCGCGCTGGAACGGCGTGCGCAGCGCACAGTCCTCCTCCGCGCGCGTCCTCTCCGCCGGATATGACCTCGCCGCCAGCGGCGAGAGGGTCTCCTCCTCGAGCTGCCGCGTGCGCGCGGCGAAACCGGCCGCGACCGTGTCCTCATTGGTGGTGGCGCTGCTCATCTTCGCTCGATTGTGCCACCGGCCGTGGTCGGCCAGTCCGCTTCAGCGCTCGCGGTGCCAGTCGCTACGGCCGGTGTACTTGCGCACCAGGTGGCTCCACTTCGTCTGCATCGCGGGATCCTCGTCGTACACCGGCGCGCCGCCGCCCGGCTCGGGCAGGCTCTGCGCCGCGGCGGAGTCGATCCGCAAGTCCACGCCATGTTCGTGCAGAGACGCGACATCGGCCGCCGCGACAAAGCGTCGTCCGTGTTGAGGCGTGGCGATCACGAGACCGTGGAAGACGTCCTGCTCGGGCGCCGCCACCACATGGTGAACGGTGCCCACCCGCTCGCCGTCTGATGTGAGCACCGGCACACCCTTCTCGAGCACCTCATAGGCGATGGGAAGTCCCTCATCCACGGCATCGCACGATACCGTCCGGTTGGGGTTCGCGGCGTGGCCCCTCAGCTCGAGCGCCCCATGGCCGGCATCAGCCGCAGGTGCGCATGGTGCTCGAGCGTGGCAGAGATCGCGTGCTCGACCTGGCCCAGCGCCTCCTCCGAGGCCTTCGGCACCTCCGTCAGCGACTGGCCGAGAGCCTTCGTCATGAAGCCATACGCTGCCCCGCTGAGCGGGAATGACCCGGCCTCGCATGCTTCGCACACGACCCCTCCCGCCGCCCCTGAGAAGCCGGCGAGGTGCTCACCCTCGCCACAGCTCGCGCACGCGCCGAGCTGAGGAGCAAGGCCCGCGGCGAGCAGCAACTTCAGGCGGAACGCCAGCGCGGCCGCGCGACGACCGATCGAGGGCACGGACGCACAGTCCGAGGGACTGGGTTCAGAATGGCTGGGCCGGCCAGCAGGAGGTCGATCGGCGCGCGGGGGCTGCTCATCGAGCAGCGACAGATAACGACACAGCAGATTGAACACGCCCGGGTGGGGCTCACCCGTCTCGAACAAGCGCCCCACCGCGTCGCACGCGCGCGCGGCCGCATCCAACGCGCGCGCGTCACCGCGCAGGCGGGCATGGGCGTCGACGGTCTGCGCGCCGGTCACCGTCAACAGCTCGCCTTTGCCTTCGTGCAGGTCCAGCTGTAAGCGGAAGAACGGCTCCAGACGTCCCCCAAAGCGGCTGCGCGTACGGCGCACACCCTTGGCGATTGCGCTCACCCGCCCGCGATTGGGCGTGTACAGGTGCATGATGCGATCGGCCTCGCCGTAGCGCATCGAACGCAGGACGACCGCCTCCGTCTTGATCGGTCCCGCCATCGCCTAGTCGAGTGTAAGTCCCGTGGCGGCGGGTAATGATCCCTTGCTATACTTTATGAAGTAATGGGAGAGAGCCTGGTGAGACCAGCAATCAATGAGTGAGATAACCGTATACAGCACCGAACCGTGCTCGTTCTGCGCACGCGTCAAGGGCCTCCTTGAGGCGCGCGGGGTCGAGTTCACCGAAGTCAACCTCGCCAAGGACCCCGAGGGACGCGTGGAGCTGGCGAGTAGGACCGGCATGATGACCTTCCCCCAGGTCCTCATCGACGGCGAGTTGCTGGGCGGCTTCAGCGAGCTGCAGGCGGCCGCCACCAGCGGTCGTCTGGACGAGTTGGTCGCTCGCGGCCTGAGCGCTCAGAGCTGAAGCGGCCAGCGCAATGACGCGGCGCGAGATGCGCAAGAAGCACTAACGACGACGCACACGCCGCCGCGGTCGCGGCTGGCAGCTCTCGCATACGTAGGTGCCACGCCCGGCGACGACCATCTTTACGATCGTCGTTCCGCACTTGCCGCACGGCTCCCCCGCGCGGCGGTGGACCAGGAACTGGTCCTGAAAGGATCCGCGCACGCCGTCGACGTGGCGGAAGTCGTCGATCGTCGCGCCGCGCGCGTCGATGCCGGCTTGGAGCGCGTCGATTGTGGTCTCACGCAGACGCGCGTACTGCTCGGCGGATAGGCGCCCGGCCGGGCGCAGCGGGTGGATGCCCGCGCGGAAAAGCGCCTCGTCGGCATAGATGTTCCCGACGCCTGCGATCTTGCGCTGGTCGAGTAGAAACGCCTTGATCGGCGCCGCGCGCCCCCGGGCCAGCCCGCGCAGGTGCTCGACGGTGAAACGCTCGTCCAACGGCTCCAACCCCAGGCGCGCGGCGAAGAACGCCTCCAGCGCCTCGGAGCTCAGCAGCAGCTCGCCGGTGCCGAACCGCCGCGGGTCGACGATCACCAGGTGGCGCTTGCGGCGGCCGGCGGCGCTGCGATCTCCGCGCACACCACGCCCAGCGGCTACCGGGCCCAGCTCCATCCGAACGCGGGTATGCGGTGGCTCCGGAGCGGGCTCACACAGCACCGCTCCGGTCATGCGCAGGTGCTGGGCGACGTGGACATCCTCCGAGAAGCTCCACAGCAGGTACTTGCCCCGCCGGCTCAGGCGTTCGATGCGCCGCCCGAGGAGAGCCTCAGCCAGCTCCTTGGGGGCGAGCGGTCGTGACCAGCGCGGGTCGAGGATCTCGATGCGCTTCAGCTTGCGTCCCTCTACCAGCGGGGCAAGCTGGCGTCGGATCGTCTCGACCTCGGGAAGCTCCGGCATCGCGCCCTAGCTTATGGACCCGTGAACGCCTCCCCGGGGAGCTCATCCGCGTCGCGGCCGGTGAGCCAGCGCAGCACCGTCGCGCCGACATCGGCCAGCGGGCCATCGTGGCGAGTGCCACTCGAGCGCTCGCCGCTCGCCCGCGCGCTGAGCATCTCCCCGGTGACCGCCAGTAGCGGCGCGTACTCGCGCGTGTGATCGGTGCCCGGGTGGGCCGGGTCGACGCCGTGGTCGGCGGTCACGATCA
The DNA here is from genome assembly GCA_036744995.1 of Solirubrobacteraceae bacterium. Classification (GTDB taxonomy): domain Bacteria; phylum Actinomycetota; class Thermoleophilia; order Solirubrobacterales; family Solirubrobacteraceae; genus Palsa-744. The sequence goes on from DAIOGX010000030.1 coordinate 6,087, forward strand.
TCAGATCGCCGGCGCGCATACGCGCGAGCATCCGCGCCAGTGCGGAGTCGATCTCGCAGAGCGCACGGTGAAAGCCCTCCACGTCCTTGCGGTGACCGTAGACCTGATCGGTCTCGATCAGGTTGACAAAGATCAGCCCCTCCCCCAACTCGTCGAGCAGCGCGCTCGCGCTCTGGAGCGCTTGCGCGTTGGTGGCGCCAGGGTGAGAGTGGGTCACGCCGACGCCGGCGAACAGATCGCTGATCTTCCCCACCCCATGCACCTCTAAACCGGCGCCTCGAAGCTCTCCCAGATAGCTTCGCCCCGGTGGGCGCACGGCGAAGTCGCGTCGCCCCTCCGTGCGTCGGAACGCCCCCTCGATGCCCGTGAAGGGACGCGCTATCACCCGCCCCACCGCATCCTCCCCGCTCATCGTCGCCCGCGCGGCTTCGCAGGCGCGATACAGCTCCGCGGCGGGCACACGCGCGACGTGCGCGGCCAGCTGGAGCACGGAATCCTGGGAGGTGTAGAGGATCAGCGCGCCCGTGCGCACGTGCTCGGCGCCGAAGTCCTCGATCGCGGCGATCCCGTTATAGGGACGGTTGCAGATGACCTCATGGCCCATCGCCTCGACGAGCCGGGCGATCGCCCGCGGTGGGAAGCCCCCTGGATAAGTGGGCAGCGGGCGCTCCAGCACAACCCCCATCAGCTCCCAGTGGCCGGTCGTGGAATCCTTGCCCGGCCCCAGCGGGTGCAGGCGACCGTGGATCGCCGGGTCCTTCACCGCGGGGACGCCCCGCAGGGGGAGGATCGACCCCAGACCGAGCGCAGCGAGCGTCGACAGCTCGAGGCCCCCCACAGCCTCGGCCACGTGGGCGAGCGTGTTAGCTCCCTCGTCCCCGTAGCTCGCGGCGTCAGGCAGCGCCCCGACGCCACATGCGTCGATCACGAGCACCACCGCTCGCCGATTCCCGCCCTCGCCCCCGTCCGCTCCCATCAGGAGATGTCCGTCTCAGAACCAGTCCCGGAGCGAGCATGGCCATCGTCGGAGTGGGCATGGCCATCCTTGCTACGTAAGGGCCTCGAGCCGTCGCGCGACGCGCGGGGGTGCGCGTTGAAGTAGGCGTCCTTCAGCCGCTCGGCAGACAGGTGGGTGTAGACCTGCGTGGTCGCGAGGTCCGCATGGCCGAGCATCTCCTGCAGCGAGCGCAGATCACAGCCGCCGGCGAGCAGGTGGGTGGCGAACGTGTGGCGCAGGGTGTGTGGGCTCATCTTCTCCTCGAGACCCGCGCCATGCGCGTGGCCCTGGACGATCTTGTAGAGGCCCTGGCGCGTGAGCCCCGAGCCACGGCTGTTGACGAACAGCCGCGACTCCACCCTCAGGCCCACCAACGCGGGCCGCCCGCGCCGCAGGTATGAATCCAGCGCTCCGAGCGCCTGACGGCCGATCGGGACGAGCCGTTCCTTCGAGCCCTTGCCGCGCGCGCGCAGCACGCCCTCCTCCACGTCGATGTCCGCGAGCTCCAGGCCGACCGCCTCCGAGGCGCGCAGGCCGCACGCGTACATGAGCTCGAGCAGAGCACGGTCGCGCAGCGCGCGGGGCTCGGTCCCCTTCGGCTCGCACAACAGCCGGGTGACCTCTCCGCGAGTGAGTACTCGCGGCAGGCGCTGTGTCTTCTGCGGCCCGCGCAGCTCGGCGGTGGGATCGTGCTCGATCGCCCCCTCGCGACGCAGGTGGCGGTAGAACGAGCGCAGGCAAGCAACCTTGCGTGCAAGCGTGGCCGCCGCCACCGGCTGACGCTCGCCGTCTCTGAGAGCCAGCTCGGACAGAAACGCGGCGAGATCTCCGTGTTGGACCTCCATCACGCTCAGCCCGCGGCGATCCAAGAACTCTCCGAACTGGAGCAGGTCTGAGCGGTAAGCCTCGAGCGTGTTACGCGCCAGCCCCCGCTCGAGCTCCAGATAGGCGAGGAAGTCGAGAATCAGGCGCTCCATGCTCCAAGACACCACGAGGATCTCGGGAGAGCTCACATACGGAGCTTCGCCTCTCCTTCGGTAGCTCCTTCCTCGTGGCGGCCGTTCGAGGAGTCACCCCGCGCTGCCAGCTCCGCGAGCGCTCCTCCCCCGGCGAGCGCCGCCCCGAAGAACAAGGGGTCCTCGATCAAGCGACGGCCCATCGTCTCGGTGGGCAGACCGCTCGAGGCGTAGGCCGGCAGGTCCACCACCGCCCGGCGCCAATCGTGGCGGGTTATGCGAGCTGGGCGCTCGACGTCCAGCTCCAGCATCGGACGACTTGGCATCGCCCCACCGAAGACCGCACCGAGCCCCGCGCGCAGGTCGGCGCCGACGGGCGAGCGCATCCCGGCGGGCAGCGCCACCGTGACTGGCTCGAGCAGCAGGTCGAGCACCGTGAGGGTGTGGTGTGAGATGCCGCGATGGCGTGCGCGGAGATCACCTGAAGACATCCGCGCCACCAACAGCGTCGAGCAGCCCAGCGCGAGGGCCGCGTGCGCGGAGTCAAGGGCTGACATGCCGCCATGTCCGAGCGGCGAGCTCGAACCCACGATCCCCGGCCCCGGTCCGCATACCGCGGCGTCCCAACCCAGTGCGCACAGCCCATGGTGCAGAGCACCGGCGGTAGTGATCGCCTCACCCTCTCCCCCGAAGGCCGCGCCCGCCGTCAGGTGGCCAGACAGCAGCCCGCGTTCGCGCAGCGCGCGAGCCGTGCGCGAATGTCCGGCGGGCAGCGCGCCGCCCTCCGTCTGCACATACCCCAACCGCCCGCCTGGAACGGCCTGTGCGTAAGCCCAGGCGACCGCGGCGAGCTGGCCATGCAGGGCGAGCACCGCAACAGGCCGCTCCAGCGGACCGGTCGAGAGATCCGTCCACTCCTCCTCGACCGGCGCGACCGCGTGCTGGAGGCTCGTGTAGTTGAGCTTCATCACGTGCGGGCGAGCGGGGCGGGCGGGGCGGGCCGGGTGGGCCGGATCCTGATCTTCCTCCCCCCCGAGACCACGCGAAAGGTTGACGTGGACGATGTCGGAACCCCCCGAGCCCAGACCGAGATCGAGCGCTTGCACGTTCACGATCACCTCATCCCCCACCTCAGCACGGCCGACGAGCGCGACATCGGCGATCGCGGGGCGTCGGGCGGCGTCACCGCCGCCGCCGGCGGTGACGAGCTCGATCACGAGCTCCTGCTCCGGGGCCTCGATCGACGTGCCCGCGTCGACCACTACGGCACGGCGAAGCTTCAGCATCGGCGGGGTCCCGGGGCAAACATGCGGTCAGTGTCTGCCGGATGGATGGATGGTCGTGCTCTGACGTCCGACGGCGTCGGTGAGCGTGCTATCGATCGTCCGGGATCGGCCAGCACATGGGCCGACGGCGGCGGGTGTCAGACGCATCAAGGCACCGGGGAACGCCGGCGAATTTTTGACTCGCGACACCGGGCGGTTACCGCGCGACGGGATGCGTGTGAGCCGGCCGCGCGAGTGGATCGAGGTGGCCGTCCGCCGATAGCTCCTCGACGCGGACGTCCACGTCGCACTGACAATCTGGCAGGTTGGCGAGCTCGTGAGCGCGATCGATCATCTCGGCCGCGATCGTGTCTGAGTGTCGCTCGTCGACGTCCCGGAAGATGGCTTCCACACGCAGCGTGCCGGACTCGCTCGGCGCGATCTCGCCGAGCTCCTCGGGGGAGGAAAGCTCCGCGCTCACGGCCGGCCCGCGAGCATCTGGGCGACGTCCTCACGCTCGGCCGCGCGCTCGGAGGCAGCGGCGACGAAGTCGCGGAACAGCGGCGCGGGGCGCTCGGGGCGGGACTTGAACTCGGGATGAAACTGAGAGGCGACGAAGAAGGGGTGGCCCTCCAGCTCGATCGTCTCGACGAGGCGCTCGTCAGGCGAGGTGCCGGACACCGTCAGGCCAGCGCTCTGGAGGCGCTTGCGCAGCAGGTTGTTGACCTCATAGCGGTGTCGGTGGCGCTCGTAGATGACCGCCTCACCATAGATCTCACGCGCTCGCGTGCCCGCGTGAAGCTTGATCGGGTCAGCGCCGAGGCGCATCGTCCCACCGAGATCGGCTACCTCCTTCTGCTCGGGCAGCAGATCGATCACGGGGAAGGGCGTCTCCAGGTCGAACTCGGTTGAGTTCGCGCCCTCCATGCCGGCGACATGCCGGGCGAACTCGGCCACGGCGACCTGCATCCCCAGGCAGATGCCCAGATAGGGGATGTTCCGCTCGCGCGCGATCTGAGCCGCGGCGATCTTGCCCTCGATCCCGCGTCCGCCGAAGCCGCCGGGGATCAGGATGCCGTCGGCGGCGACCAACCGCGCGGCGGCGCTTTCGCCGTCGCCGCTGGGCTGCGCGTCGAGCTCCCGCTCGGAGCCGGCCTCGAGGCTCTCTGAGTCGATCCAGTCGATCTCCACCCGGCTGTCTTTCAGCGCAGCCGCATGACGAAGCGCCTCGGAGACCGACAGGTAGGCGTCCTCGAGCTTCACGTACTTGCCCACCAGGGCGATCCGCACCGTGTGGGTTGCCTTCTCGGCGCGCTCGATCGGCTCTTTCCAGTTGGACAGCTCGGGGGCCGGTGTGGCCTCCAGGCCGAAGTGCTCGAGGATGAAGTCGTCCACGCCCTGCGCGTGGAAGGTGAGCGGCACCTTGTAGATGTTGTCGACATCGCACGCCGAGACGATCGCCTCGGCCGGCAGGCTCGCGAACAGGGCGATCTTCTTGCGGATCTCCGCCGAGAGCAAGCCCTCCGAGCGGCACATCAGCATGTCCGGCGCGATCCCGATGCGCCGCAACTCGTTGACGGAGTGCTGGGTCGGCTTGGTCTTCAGCTCACCCGCGTGGCCAATGTAGGGCACGAGCGTCAGGTGGATGAACATGCAGCGTCGCCGTCCCACGTCAACGGGGAACTGGCGGATCGCCTCCAGGAACGGCAGCGACTCGATGTCGCCAACCGTGCCGCCGATCTCGGTGATCACGAAATCAACGTCTGAGGACTCGGCTATCAGCGCGACCCGCTGCTTGATCTCATCGGTGATGTGCGGCACCACCTGCACGGTGCCGCCGAGGTAGTCGCCACGACGCTCGCGCCGGATCACCGTGTCGTAGACGCCACCCGCGGTCACGTTCGAGGCGCGACTGGTGTTGGCGTCGGTGAAGCGCTCGTAGTGGCCGAGGTCGAGGTCGGTCTCCGCGCCGTCCTCGGTAACGAACACCTCGCCGTGCTGGTAGGGCGACATGGTGCCCGGGTCGACGTTGATGTAGGGGTCGAACTTCTGCAGGCCCACGGTCAGGCCGCGCGAGACGAGCAGGCGCCCGAGGGAGGCCGCGGCGATACCCTTACCCAGCGAGGAGACGACACCGCCGGTCACGAAGATGAACCGGGTCTTGCTCGGAGCTTGGGCGTGGCGATCGGACATGTGCGAAGTCATGAGGGCCTGCCCCAGGAGTCTAGTTCGCGCAGCCCCGGCGTTCGCTCCAGGAGCGTGGAAATAGAGCGAAACTCGCCATATACCGTGATAAGGATGAGCACAGCGAGGGCCACCACCTGGCCCGTGCCGGACAGCGTCAGCACCAGCCACAGTCCCGCCAGCGCCCCCAGGAGGTTGGCGCCCGTGTCGCCGAGCATCGCCCGCTCGCGCAGGTCGTAGAAGCCGGCGACGAGCGCCGGCGCCGCGAACAGGCCAAGCGCCCACAGCGGCCGCACGTTCGCCGAGCCGATTCCCAGGCCGGCGCCGAGCAGCACGAAGACCTTGGTCGAGCGCCCGGGGCGCAGGTCGAGCAGGTTGAAGACATTCGTGGCCAGCACGAGCACGGCGGCCGCGAGCAGCCAGCGGCCGGTGGAGAGACCCGCGAAGTCCATCACCAGCAGCGCCAGGCCGAGCGAGCCGGCCCCCTTCAGCGCACCCGTGGACAGCTCGCCGCGCAGCACCGCGGCGCCGTGGCCGCGCCACCCGCGCGGGCTCACCGCACCAGGGCTCCGGGCGCCGAGCGTGTCGTCGATCAGGCCGAGGCAGGCGACCCCGAGCGCGTAGCCGGCGATCGGGATCAGCCGCGGATAGAGGATTCCGACATGCGCCAGACGTTCGATCAGCGCGAGTGGGACGAGCGCGAGCAGCGCGGCCGCCAGCACGAGCACGCCGAAGGGAAACGGGAGCTCACGGTCTCGGTAGTTGGCTTGGGTGTGCCCGCCCTCACTCAGCGCGCGCAGTGTCGGCTGCGCGAGGATCGCGGCGCCAGCCAGAGCCAGCAGGAAAGGCAGGGAGCGCATAGCAGGAAGCTAGCGATGAGAGCGGACGGGGCGCGTCCCGCGGCGGCCGTCTCGGGGCCACCGCTCTTTCCTCTTCTGGCTGTGACCAACATATGTGCTCGGTCATGGCTGGACGGTCGTGGGCACGACGCTCGGCAGCAACGAGTCCGCTGTTGACTTGACGCCAAAGGCGCCGTGGGCGCCGGCGAGCGCATATACGAGTGCGGCCTGGCCGGCGAGCGCGTCGAGATCGTCGACACTCGAGATATTCATGCTCTTGTACCAGGGGACCTGCGAGGGTTCGGCGCCCGTCAGCTCGACCCCCACGGTGGGCACCCCGACGGCGGCGACGCCGGTGAGCAGGCCGGACTCGAAGGCGGCGCTCGCTTCGGTCTGCGCGGCGTTCATGCCGGTCGGCTCTGAACGCATCACGACCAGTCCTTCGAGCCGTCCGAGCTGGCCGTCGAAGGCGCCCATCAGGCTGGCGCGCACGCGGCTGAGCAGCTCGCGGTCCAGGAGCTGCCCACCACTCACGAGCTGCTTGCCGACGAGCTCGCCAAAGCGCTTGACGAGCTGGTTCGAGCCGGCGAGCGCCGCGTAGTGGGTGCCGGCCGCCTCGCGGGCTATACCGGCCAGGTCCAGCGGCTCGCGCACCGCCACCACGGTCTGAAGATTGCCGCCGGCCTGCGTCACCGCGGCGCGCACGCGGCCATTGATCTCATCCGAGGAGCCGCCGAGGAACACCAGCCCGACGCTGCGCCCGTTCAGCAGTTCGTGGACCGCGAGCGGGTAGAGGCCGCTGGCGAACGCTTCCTCCTCGGCCAGCTCGTCTTTGAGTTGCCCGGCCTGCTGGTGCGCTCCGCTCACTTCCGAGCTGAGCTGATGGACGATGCCGTTCTTGGCTGAGGAAACGAGGCTCGAGTCGCCGATCGCCACACCGATGACGACGCCCACCGCGAGCGCGAGCAGGACGGCGGCGAGAGAGAGCGCGTGATAGCGGTAGTCGAACATCTAACGAGAGCGCGCGCGTAAGAGCGAGTCAGCCGCCCGCGACAGTCGATCGAACATGCACCGCTCGAACATCGGCCAGCAGCCGAAGCTTCAACCAGAGCAGATCGACCACGTCGCGCAGGACCGGGGTCATCCAGACGACCGCGATGATCGCGATCAGGCCCGCGGCGATCACGACCAGCAGTGGAGTCAGACCGGGCCGGGGCTGGTAGAGGCGGCTCACGCCCTTGGCGTCGACAAGGATCTCCCCGATGCGCAGGCGCGTGAGGAACGTCGAAGACATGCCTTTGCGGTTGCGGTCGAGAAACTCGACGAGGTTGAACTGGGAACCCACCGAGACGATCAGCCGAGCGCCCTTCTCCGCGGCGATCAGCAGCGCCACATCCTGGCTGGTGCCGGGCGCCGGGACGAGCTTGAACTGCAGCCCCAGCTCTTCCAGACGGTGACGGCCGGGCGCGTGGCCGTCCGGATAAGAGTGCACGACGAGCTCCGCCCCACGGCGGTAGGAGGTCATCAGGGCGGCCTCCCCAGCCGAGTCCATGTCCCCGACGATCATGTTCGGGGTCAGCCCCGCTTCCAACAGCGCCTCGGCGCCGCCATCGACGGCGATGAGCACGGGCCGCCTGTCGCGGATGAACGGCCGCAGGGTGCGCAGGTCGTGCTGATGGCCGACACCACGGACCACGACGAGCGTGGAGCGATCGCGGAAGTCGGTGGCGAAGCGCGGCAGCTCGATCCTGCCCGCCAGCAGCTCGCGCTCCTCGCGCATGTGCTCGATCGTGTTGTGCGCGAAGCGCTCGAGCGCCTCGCCGATCTCGCGCCGCCTGGCGTCGGTATCGGCTAGTACGCGGGCGAGGTCGAGCACCTCTCCACGTGCAAGTGTTTCGCCGTTGCACAGGACGTCGCCGCCGCGCACGACGACCACATCCCCGTCGGACAGCTGCTTGAAGAGCGAGTCCTCGGGAACGTCCAGGAGCAGCACGCCCGCTTCGACGAGCAGCTGCGGTCCGAGGTTCGGATAGGAGCCGGAGGAGGATGGACTGCAGTTGATCACCGCCGCGGCGCCAGCGGCGATCAGCTCCTCGGCCGAGACCCTGTCGATATCCAGATGGTCGAGGAGCGCGACGTCGCCGCGCGAGAGATGCTTGACGAGCAGCTTCGTCCGCCGGCCGAGCCGCACCGGTCCGCTCACGATTCGCTCCGCCGCGCCCACCTCCCCCAGCGGGAGCGCGTTCAACGAAGCCGCGCGGTCCGTGGTGCTGGGTCGTGTCGCGGCCATCGAATCGAGAGTAACGGCCGCGGGCGCAAAGCGCACTGTTTGCAACGCACCGAGGGCTTCGGAACCTCAGTCAGGCCGCTTTACGCAGGCCGCGGGCGTGGCGGCGGGCGGTTGCGTCTTGGTCCTCGGCGCCGAGCATGCGGACCAGCTCGGAGACCACCTCGGGCTCGCCGAGCTGGACGACCGTGGTGAGCGTGGGGTCGGCGGAGGTGTCCTTTGAGATCGAGAAGTGACGGGCGCCGAGCGAGGCGATCTGGGGCAGGTGGGTGATGCACAGCACCTGCCTGGTTGCGCTGAGCTGCCGCAGGCGCTCGCCGACGGCACGCGCGGTGTGACCGCCGATGCCGGCGTCGACCTCGTCGAACACGAGCGTCGCGTCCGTCACAGAGGTGTTTGCGACGCCGGCGCGACCCGGCCGTCGCCGCGCGGCGCTGGATGCGGTGATCAGCGCGAGCATCACGCGCGACAGCTCACCGCCTGAAGCGATCTCGCGCAGCGGGCCCAGCGGTACGCCGGGATTGGGTGCGATCAAGAACTCGACGGCGTCACCGCCCGCGGGACCGGCGTCGCGGTGGGTTAGCGCCACCTCGAAGATGGCGTCGTCCATCTGAAGCTCGGCGAGCTCCTCGCGCACGGCGAGCGCCAGACGCGGGGCCACGGTCTCACGCGCCAGACGCAGGGCCTGAACGTGCTCGTCGAGTGTGGCGCGGGCCTCGCGCAGATGCTCGGTGGTCTGCGTGCACGCCACCTCGGCGCTCCTCAGCTCGTCGCGACGCACGCGGAGGAGAGCGGCGTGATCCAGAACCGCACGGATGGTGCCGCCGTGCTTGCGCAGCAGGCGCTCGATTACGGCCAAGCGTTCCTCGAGCGAGTCGAGCGAGATGTCCTCACCCGTGAGATCTTCTCCGTAGGAGCGCAGCGCGGTCGCCAGGTCATGGGACTCGATCACGAGCGCGCGCAAACGCTCGGAGAGCCCATCGAGACGCTCATCGACGCCGGCCAGCGCATCCAGATGCGAGCTGGCGCCCGCCATCAGCTGCGCGGCCCCGGGGAGATCCGAGCCGTCCGGCGCAAGCGCGGCCGCCCCGGCGCCGGCGGCAAACGTGAGTGCGTCGAGACGACGCAGTCGCTCGCGGGTCCCCAGCAGCTCCTCGTACTCGCGCTCATCCAGTGCGGCGGAGTCGATCTCGGAGAGCTCATACTCGAGTAGGTCGAACTCGCGCTCGCGAGCCGTCGCCAGCTCCCGCAGCCCGTCGAGCCGCGCTTGGAGAAGCCTGGCCTGCGTATGCGCCCGCGCACAGGCGTCCAGGCGCTGGGAGTGGTCGAGTCCACAAAAATCGTCGAGGATCTCGAGTTGGGCGGCGGACAGGGTGAGCTTGCGATGCTCGTGCTGGCCATAGAAGGAGAGGAGCTTCCCGCCGAGGTCGCGCAGCTCCCCGACGGCCGCTGAGCGGCCATTGAGGTATGCGCGCGTACGCTGCCCGTCCGCGCCGATGCGACGGGCGAGGACGATCTCCGTGGCATCGGCGGGCAGGCGTTCGCCGAACTCCTCGCGCAGGTGCTCGGGCAGGTCAAAAATGCCCTCGACGTAAGCCTCACCGGCCCCAGGGCGCACGATCCCGGGCCGTGCGCGACCCCCGAGGAGAAGGTCGAGCGCATGCGCGAGCACCGTCTTACCGGCGCCGGTCTCGCCGGTGAGCACATTCAACCCCGGGGCCAGCCGCAGCTCTGCCCGCTCGATCAGCAGAAGATTCTCGACGCGAAGCTCTTGGAGCACACGGGCAGGTCTAGCAGTGCATGCCGACAGATCGCTCACACCGAGGTCGCATAAGCAGGCATAATCTCTAGATACGGCCCAGGGATGGGCTCGAGCGACCCGATCTGCACGTACACTCGTCCGCCAAACGGCATGGCTGCCAGCGACCCTCATACACGCTCTCACCGGCTTCGGCGGGAGCAGGTCGCATGCCTGTCCGCGACGGCTCTGGCGGAACGGCTGGAGGAGGAGATCAACCGCTCGGGGCGCTACGGCACCCCACTGAGCTGCCTGTTGGTGGTGATCGACAACCTCGACGAGCTGTCGCGGGAGCACGGGAGCGAACTACCCGAGCAGACATTCGCCTATGTGGGCCCGGCGTTACGGCGCGAGCTGCGGCGCTTCGACCGAGTCGGCAGGCCGAGCGACAGCGAGCTGCTCCTCGTGCTGCCCGGCGCCGACGGTCCACGCGGTGAGATCGTGGCCAGGCGAGTGCTCGACAGGCTGCGCACGATCAAGGTCGAAGCCGAGGGGGTGCGCCGGCCGCTGCGCGTCTCGGTAGGGCTGGCGGCTTGGCAAAAGGACGTAAGCGGCGAAGATCTGCTGAGCCAGACACGGATCGCGGCGCAGCGGGGACACGGCGAGGAGGGCCTCCAACCCGGGCTCGAGACCCCGAGCGCGGTCGGCTCGCTGTCCTCCCTGGAAAGTACCGGACCCGTATAAGAACCTGTTTCAAGAAGATCGGCGCGTCCGGATGCGTCCCTGGACACGGCGCTGGACCGGTCGAAGATCCATGGGATCTTCGACCGTCGCCACGTGATGGCTCGCACATGCCACCAGCATGCGCTTCGCCATCCCGCGACGCCCAGCTTGATCCATGAACACCCCGACCACACCGCCTATCTTGAAACAGGTTCTGAGAGGGAGCCGTCAGCGCAGAGCACACGGGCCCGGAGTCGCTCAGCACGGGGCACAGGCTGTTCAATTAGAGCGCGGCGAGCCCGCAGGCACCATAATCCCACGCTGTGCTCTCTGGGTCAGAGTTGTGGCTGCTGCGCCTGATGGCCGATCGAGGCCTCGCGCTGCTCGACGCGGGCACGCTGCTGATGGTGATCGAGGAGCGCGGCGAGCTGCGCGTGGCGGCTGCCAGCGGCGAAGGCACGCCCCGCGTACGGATCATGCCGGTGGAGGGCAGCGCGCTTGGGGCTCTCTACCGTGCGGGCGAGCCGGTGGCGCTGGATCGCCCGCGTGGTCAGGAGGCGGCATGGCTGCACGAACTGGGTCTCGAGGCGCGGTCGGTCCTCGTCGAGCCGCTGAGCATGGAGGGTCAGGGCGGCGGCATGGTGATCGCGCTGCGCAGCGACGGCGGCTTCCGCAACCCCGACCGCCAAGCGTTGAACGCATTCGCGACGAGCGTCTCGCAGCGGCTCGTGGCGGAGCGCTCGGTCGAGATCGAGCGCTTGCGTTACGGGATGGAGGCGCGCGAGCGCGAGCGCACGCGGTGGGCGAGGGAGATCCACGACGAGACCATCCAGGGCCTCGGCGCGTTGCGGTTGAAGCTGGCCAACGCGCGCGACGCCGATGAACGGGCGGCGCTGAGTGCGGCCGTGGAAGCGGTGCTGGAGGGGTTGGGCGATGAGATCGACGGCCTGCGCCATCTGATCACCGAGCTCCGTCCCGCGGCGCTCGACGACCTCGGGCTGGCGGCCGCCCTGGAGGCGCTGGCACGGCGCATGCAGGCGATCGACGGGTTGGATGTGCGGACCGAGATCGACCTGGGCCCCGAGTCAGCAGAGCGGCGCCTGGACCCAGAGCTCGAGAGCACCATCTACCGGGTCGTGCAGGAGGCGCTCACGAACGTCAGCCGCCATGCCCAGGCGACGCACGCGCTCGTGAGCGTGAGCGAGCGCGACGGCATCGTCAGAGCGTCGGTCACGGATGACGGTAGAGGACTCCCCAACTCCGAGCGCCTCGGCCCCCGAGGCGATGGCTTGGAGGGGGGCTTCGGGATGTCCGGCATGCGCGAGCGCGCGGAGCTCGTGGGGGGCGAGCTCGAGCTGGTCCCCGCTCCGGGCGGGGGGACCGTGATGCGCCTGTCCGTGCCGCTCGAGGGACGACCCACGGTGGAGCCAGAGCACGCTGCACAGCACTGAGGGCGCCTCGGCCCCGTGCATCGAGCGCTGGGAGTCCGCCCTGTGGCGGGCGCCTGCTGCTAGTCCACCAACCCCAACTTCCGCGCGTAGGCGGTGATCTCCGCGCGCGAGGAGAAACCGAGCTTCTCGATCGCGCGCGCGCGATAGGTCTTGACCGTGCGCTCGGCCACATGCAGCTGCTCGGCGATCTGGGGGTTGGTGTAGCCGTTGGCGATCAGCCGCACCACCTCGCGCTCGCGCTCGGACAGCGCGACGCCGTCGGCGGGATTGTCCTCGCCGGCGGCCATCAGCGCGCCGAGCCGCGGGTGCAGATAGTTGCTCCCCGCGACCGCCAGGCGGAAGGCTTGCAGCAGCTCCGCGGGCTCGGCCTCCTTCAGCACGTAGCTGCGCGCCCCCGCCCTCAGCGCCTGGCGGGCGTACTCGGGGTCCTCGCGCATCGTCAGGATCGCGACCGCGAGCCCCGGATGAGCGACGAAGCACTGTGGCAGCGCCGCGAGGCTCGAGCCGCCCGGCATCGTCAGGTCGAGCGTGAGCAGGTCCGGCTTGTGCTCGCGCACCGCGCGGATCGTGGCGGGGACATCGGCGGCTTCGTCGACGACCCGAAACTCTCCCGCCTCCCGCTCGAGCACGGTGCGGATGCCGTCGCGCACGACCCCGTGGTCATCGGCGATGACCACGTCGATCGGTCGATCCACCCCTGGCGTGCCGTCCTGCATCTGGCGCACACCGTAGCGCCTGGGCGGGACAACCGCTGGATCCGAGCCACGGGCTCGCGCCCAAAGGACCCTATGGCACTACACAGGTCTGCCCTTTTGGGACGACACGATCGGCACCACTCGCCCGACAGACAAACGGCTCTGAAGGACGCATCATGTCGTCTATGGCGAGCACTGTCTCCAGCACTCCGCGCCAAACGGCCGCAACGGCGGCCCACACGGCGCACCCCACCACATGAAGGAGCCGACATGATCGCCCTGAGCATTGCAATCACCTGGCTGACCCTGACTGCCACCGGCTTCCTCGCGCTGTCGGCGATCGCTCGCGCCGAGGCCCGCAGCGACGTCGAGGCCGATATCGCGTCGCTTGAGCTCCGGCCGATCTCACAGGGCGGTTTACAACCGGCCGTATTGGGAATGATGGAGCTATGAGCACCGCCGCATCGCACTACTGGGCGCGCGAGCGCTCCCGCGCCCCCCGACTGCGGCTCCTGCGCGGCGCGGAGAGCGTGCGCGCCGGATCGCCCCGCGCGGATGAATCCACTCGCTCGGTAGCGGGGCGGCCAGCCCTGCGGCTCATGGTCGACCCCGCGCCCGTCCTGATCGCCGGGTCGGATTCGGCGCGGCGCGCGGCCTTGATCGACGACTTGACCCAGACGATGCCGCAGAGCACCCTGTTCGAGGAGGCCAGCGCGGTCTCAGAGGTGCTGGAGCAGGCCCCCGCCAGCCGCATGGTGATACTCAGCGGCGACCTCGACGACACTCCGGCGGAGTCGCTGATGCACATGCTCGGGCACAGGCACCCGGGTCTGCCGGTCGTAAGCGTCGAAGGTCCGGCGCCCGCCTCGCGCGCGTAGCGTCGCTGAAGCACAGCGGCGGGGCTCGCTCCCGTCTCAAGCAGGCGGTAGCGTGGCGGCGTGCCATCGCCGCTCTCCTCGCCCCGGCTACGAAGACTCCTCGCCGCCTACACCGTCAACCGGCTGGGCACATGGTTCGCCTTCGTCGCGCTCTCGCTTGTCGTATTCGACCACACGCACAGCGCCTTGGCGGTCGCGGCGCTGCTGCTCGCGTGGCAGGCCCTGCCAGCGTTCGCCGTTCCCGCCGTCGTCGCGCGGGTCGAGGCATCTCAGCGCCGTGGCGAGCTCAGCAGGCTGTACTTCTTCGAGGCGATCGCAACGGCTGCGCTCGCGGTTCTCCTGTGGCACTTCTGGCTGCCGGCGGTGCTGCTGCTGGCGGCGCTCGACGGGACGGCGGCGCTCGCGGCCAGCGCGCTCCTGCGCACGGAGGTGGCGCGAACCGCACGCGAGCAGGTCGAAGCGGAGCTGGGAAGCGCGGCGGGAGCGGACGGTCGCGTCGGGGCGGCGGGATCGGCGGTCCCGCCGGCGGGAGGAGCGGTGAGCGACACCAGCGTCGAGAACGCCGCTCACGAGGCCGAGCGCAAGGCGAACGCGGCGCTCAACGTCGCCTTCTCCGTCACCTTCGTACTAGGGCCCGCGCTCGCCGGCGTGCTGGTCGCCGCGGCTGGTGCGCCCGCCGCGCTGTTCATCGACGTCGGCTCGTTTTTGATCTGCGGGGCGCTGCTGATCGATCTGCACCCACACGTCGATGAGGCCGGCGATGGCTCCGTGCGCGCCCGCCTGCGCGCCGCCTGGAGACACATCAACGAGGCGCCCTCACTGCGCGCTCTGCTGCTGGTCGAGGCGGTCGCGCTCATCTTCTCCGAGTCTGCAGGGCCGGTCGAGGTCGCCTATGCGAAGTCCACCCTGCACGCCGGCGACCGTGGCTTCGGCTTGCTTCTGGCCACTTGGGGAGCGGGCGCCGTACTCGGGAGTCTCATCTTCGCGCGCTCGCTCCGACGGCCGCTGGGAGCGTTGCTGAGCGCCGGCACGCTCGCGGCCGGACTCGCCTATGTCGGCTACGCCGCGGCGCCGTCCCTCCTCCTCGCCTGCCTCGCCGCGCTCATCGGCGGAATCGGCAACGGGGTGGAGACGCCGGCGCTGATCAGCATCGTTCAGCGGCTCACGCCGCAGGACCTCCACGGCCGCATGATGGGAGCGGTCGAATCACTCGCAGCTCTCTGTATCGCGATCGGCCTGCCGTTGGGCGGAGTCCTGGTTGCGCTCAGCTCGCCGCGAGGGGCGTTTCTGGTGCTCGGGCTGGTGACGGCAGCATCCGCGGTTGCGTTGCTTCGCGTCTCACCAAGGAAACTTGAGCCGGTGGCCGCGAGCGGAACGCCCACTCTGGTGGCGGAGGGCGATGTGTCCATGAAGAGCGCGACAGCACAGGCACGCGTGCCCTGATCATCACCGAGCCGAGCAGTGCGGCCGGCTCCGAGCATGATCACAGAGCGGAAAGCCAACCGCTCAACCCGGCCGATAGAGCGTCCAGCACGCAAGTTCCGTCTTACCCCCGGCAAGTCCCTTTAGGACAACGCCGTATCGGCCGTTAAGTACGACAGAGCCGATGATGTCCGCACCCAAGCTCACGAAATACCTCTTCTGGATGGCCGAGGTTCTACTCCTGGCGAGCACAGTCGGCATGGCCGTGTGGCTCTCACGTCCTGGGGAATGGCGTCCCCTGCTTCTTGTCGTGCTCTTGTTGGCGTTCGCGCTCCTCGGTGAGAGGTTCAGCGTCGACGTCAGCGACGGGCAGCTAGGCGTCTCAACGATCGTGATCGTGTTAGCGATCGGTCTACTAGGGCCAGGCCCGGCTGCGGCATGTGGTGTCGCAGCCATGATCTCGACATCAGCGGCCAGGCGTCTCCCGCCTGTCCATTGGCTTAACAACCTCACAGCATTCGCGGTCCCCGCCTTCACGGGAGGGTTGCTGGTGCGCGCGCTGGTAAGCAACGTTCACGGTGTACACAGCCAGCAACTGGCGCAGAGCGTCGTCTTCGGCCTGCTCGTCTTCGGAGCCTTCATCGTGTTCATTGGGCTTAACTTTCTCTTGAACGAGCTGGAAGCATGCGTCGAGGAAGGTCGATCGCTCCCACGCCAAGTGCGTGAATACCTCCCCCTTCTCCCTGCCGAGCTGGCGGCAGGCGCGCTGGCGACAACTCTCGTCGTCGCCTATTTGAGCATCGGCCTGCCGGCACTGTTTGCCGCGATTGTGTTGCTCCTGATCTTCCGGCACCTGACCGTCGCGCTGTTGCGCTCCGAGGACCGGGCAGAGCAGCTCCAAGCGCGCTCCAGGCAGCTCGTCGGTCTGCAGCTGGGCGTGCTCAGAACGCTCGTGAGGGCGCTCGGTATGCGCAACAAAACGAGCGGCCGCCACGCGGCCGCGGTCGCCCGTTACGCACGGGATCTGGCAATCGAGCTTGGTTGCGACGAGGACGAACTGGACATGATTCACGCTGCGGGGCTGCTCCACGAGATCGGGAAGTTCACGTGGCCCGACCGCGTGCTGCATGCCGAGGTCATCGAAGACGAGGACCTGGCGCTCGTCAAGAACCACCCACAGGAGGGGGCGATCCTCGTCGGCGCGCTCGACGGCTACGGCCCGGTTGCCGACGCGATCCTCTATCACCGCGAGCGCGTGGACGGCGGCGGCTATCCGGCCGGGCTGATCGGCAAGGAGATCCCCCTGGGATCGCGCATTCTCGCGATCTGCTCCACATACGACACGATCACCGCACCTGACGGCTATCGCTCGCCGATGACACCAGACGAAGCGATGGACGAGTTGCGCCACAGCGCAAAGAACGGCCAGTTCGACTCCGAGCTGGTCGAGAGCTTCATCGCGGTGCTCGAGCGCGAGGGGCCCACTTTCGCGCAAGACGCCGACTTCGAGACGGAGCTCGAATTCGAGCGGCGGGTGCGCGAGATGGCTGAGCCACGCTCGGCTGATCCACCGCGTTCATCGCACGCTTCGAGCCCCAAGCCCCGTCCCCGCAGTTTGCGTTCAGGCGCACTGGACCTCGGCCAGCGAGCTCTCCACAAAGGCTGAGGGCGCCCGTGCATGCCGCAGGACGCCCCCAAGCCTTCGATACGAACTAATAGTCAACTCTTATTTTTGTTTTGGCATGGTGTGCTCCTTCGCCTGGGTCCGGACCAGTTGCGGAGGCGTCCACTCGTCTGTCTCCATCCAGGAGAAACGGTCGCCTTTGAGTAGGTTCGAGGAGAATAGTAGCGGGATTGGACGAAATGTCCAGTTTGCGGAGGCTTGTGCAGGATTGTTTGCACCGCAAGGTCTGCACCGCGGTCTGACGACGGCGCTTCCCGAGGCGCCGAGGGCGCTCGCGGCCCGTGCTCCTTGGGAGGAATGCCTCGGCCAAAGGTCCACAAAGCTGGGCCGCGCTCAACTTTCTGGGTCATTCGGCCGAAACATGCTGCATCCGGACCATTACCTCGGCGAATCGAAGGCCGGGACGGACGATCTCTCAAGCCCACAGCGACCGATCGAGGCCAAACATGCCCCTCTCCCCCACCCACCCCCGCAACGAGCGGCAGCTCGTCTTTACAAGCTCGCAGGCGGCCCGCTACCTGGGCGTCTCGCTCGCCACGATCCGCCGCTGGACGGACGCCGGCCACATCGGCTGCTACAGGACACCCGGCGGCCAGCGGCGCTTCTCCCGCGACCAGCTCGACGGCTTCATCACCTCGATGCACCACGGCAGCGACGCCGACGCGCACCGCGGCGCAAAGGTCGCTTAATCAGCCCAGGCGGCCGTATCAGCTCGCGAGGCGGCCGAACTTCTCGCGCAGCCGGCGATAGAACGAAGACCCCGGCAGCTGCGCGATCGTCCCGATTTCGTTGACGAAGCGCGCGTCGATCGTCTCCCCCGCCGGGATCTCGCACACCGGCCGCCCGTCGACTGCCACGTCGAGCGGCTCGCGCGAGCGGTTGTGGATCGTGAGCCGATCGCCGGGCGCCACGACCAGCGCGCGGGCGGTGAGCGAGTGAGGCGCGATGAACGACACGACGAACCCCTCGACCCCCCAGGCCATCACGGGCCCCCCATTGGCCAGGTTGTAGCCCGTGGACCCCGCCGGGGTGGCGACGACCAGGCCGTCGCAGCGCACGCTCCCCACCACCTCGCCCTCGAGCGCATACGCAAGCTCAGCCACGCGCTCTCCCACCTTGCGGTGGATCGCCACATCGTTGATCGCGGACTGTCTCCCTCCGGGCAGATCCAGCACGATCGCCGGCAGTCGCAGCAGCTCGAAGTCCCCGCTCAGCGCGCGGCGAACGCCGTCCTCGACGTCCTGTGGCTCAATCGTCGCCAGAAAGCCGATCTCACCGAAGTTGATCGCGAACACCGGCACGTCCGTGCCGGCGTAGCGCTGCAGCGCGC
>DAIOGX010000031.1:0-1271 GCA_036744995.1 Solirubrobacteraceae bacterium
GTCAGCACCGCCGCGTTCAGCAGCGTCTGCTCGGAGAGCATGATGCTCGACACCCACACTGCGAAGCCACCGCCTCGCCGCAGCGACAGGTCGTCGTGAGCGGCTGCCTCCTGGACACCCTCGGTCCCCGGCCCGGCCAGAGCTGCCTCGGCCTCGTCGATGGTTATCGGAGCTCCACCCGCAGCACCGGCACCATGCGCGGCCGGCCCGCCGAGTGCCTCGTCCAAGGCTGTCACCGGCGCCGCGGCGCGCACCCCCGAACGGTCACCACGGCTGCGGGCGAACGCCGCGGGCACGACGAGGAGCGACACGAACGGCGCCGCGGCGATCCCCAACGCGACCGCGGTCTGCCCGCTGGCGATCCCCAGCGCCACGGCGATCGCGAAGCTGATGCGCGAGACCGACTCCATCAGCACCAGCCCGCCGAACAGGCCGAAGCGCTGGTGTCCGGCGAGCCAGCCGCGCGCGAAATAGCTGGCGGCATACGCCAGCGTGCCGGCGACCAGCACGTCGTAGAGCGCGCCCTGATGCTGGAACACGTGATCGACGAGCTCGCCGTGCAGCGCGAGCGCCACCGCCAGGAAGATCAGCGCGAAGCTCGCCTGGATCAGCATCGGCACGCGCAGCGTGTGCACGGCGCTGCCACGCGCGCGGCGTTCGGCGATCGTGCGCGAGAGCAGCTGTTCGATAGGCCGGTAGATCACCGAGATGATCACGAACATCACCGACCACAGGACATCGAGCAGCTTGGCCGATTCTTCGCCGAGCAAATGGCTCGCGATCGAGAAGTACGCGAACGTCAAGAGTCCCGTGGAGGCGATCCCGATCGACAAGATCCGCGCGCCGCTGCCGTATGAGCGCGGCGAGCGGTTAGAGCCGGACAAGCAGCATCGTCCAGGGGAACGGCGAGCGCACCTCGACCACCTTGCCGTGACGAGAGAGCAGGCCCACGAACGAGCGCTTGGACCAGTGGTTGAGGTGGCCCGGCGTGTTGCCGAGCTCAGACCAGTACGCGCCGCGCGCCATGTTCAGCATCCGCCAGAGCGGCTCGCGCGGAACTGACACGAGCAGGTGGCGCTCAGCGCAGCGCGCCATCTCCGCGAGCGTGTGCTCGGGGTCGGGCACGTGCTCGAGCACCTCGATCGCGCTCGCCAAGTCGAACTCGCCATCGGCGAACGGCAGGTTCTCGACCCGGTCGGTCGGCGACGGCCCGGTCGCGCGGCCAGCCTGCATCGTGCGGTACTCGAGATTCGGCGCTTCGCGCTCGGCCC
>DAIOGX010000031.1:1371-24489 GCA_036744995.1 Solirubrobacteraceae bacterium
GCGCGGCCAGCCTGCATCGTGCGGTACTCGAGATTCGGCGCTTCGCGCTCGGCCCAACCGGCCTGGATCGACTCCTCCTCCAGGTCGATCCCGACTACGCGCTTCTCGCCCAGCCGCTCGGCCCATTTGTGCACGAGCACTCCCTCGCCACAGCCGACATCCAGCAGCGAACGAGGATCTGCGCGCGCGAACAGCTCATCCAACGCGCCCTCGAAGCCCGCCATCATGCGTCGCACCACCGGGTTGGTCGAGCCGTACTTGTCGTAGGTATTGCCGGTGACGATCCCATCCTCGGAGATGGTGACGCCGCTCATAGCCGCATCGCCTCCTCAGCGTGCGACGCAGCTGGGTCGTCGCCGACCGGTCCGGCTGTGGAGGGGCCCCGCTCCGGCATTTGGTCGCGCTCCGGCGTCTGGGCGGGTCGAGCGTTCGCTTCATAGTGCGACGGCGCCACGCCCAGCTCCAGCTCGATCCGCCGAACGCGCTCGAACGTCTTCTGGGTCATCACCCGCTGCGCGGCGAGCAGGTCGCCGATCACGCCCAGCGCCCACAGCACCACCGCCGCGATGAACAGCACCGCGCCGAGAATCAACGACTGCACGTGCCCGCTACCGCTGCCTTCGGCATAGGCGACCACGAAGCGGATCCAGACACCGATCGCGGCTAGGCCAATCAGCAGGGCGAGGCTCCAGAACACCCGCAATGGCTCGTACTGCGCGTAGATGCGGAAGATCGAGATCGCGTTGCGGCGCACGTAGGCGCCCGTCGATGGAAACAGGCGCGACTCGCGCGTCTTGGGGTTCGTGCGGACCGGGACGTGGTCGATCGCGACCAGCTGCTTGCCGGCCTGGATGATCGTCTCCAGGGTGTAGGTGAACTTCGACACGACCAGCATCTGGATCGCCGCCTCGCGGTTGTACGCGCGAAAGCCCGAAGTTGTGTCCGGCACCGAGGTCGAAGACGCCTGGCGCACGACCCACGAGCCCAGGCGCTGAAGCAGCTTCTTCGTCGGCGAGAAGTGCTCGATCTCCGAGACCTCACGGTCGCCGACCACCATGTCCGCGCGTCCTTCGAGGATTGGACGCACGAGTCGGACGATGTCAGGGCCGTGGTACTGGTTGTCGGCGTCGGTGTTGACGATCACGTCGGCGCCGAGCTTCAGCGCCGTGTCCACACCCGCCTGGAAGCCGGCCGCCAGCCCCTTGTTGTTCGTCAGACGCACGAGGTGGTCGACGCCATGCGCGCGCGCTACCGCGACCGTCTCATCGGTCGAGCCGTCATCGACGATCAGCCACTCGACGACATCGAAGCCCGCCACCACGCGCGGTAGGTCCGCGAGCGTGCCCGGCAGCTGGTCGGCCTCGTTGAAGCTTGGGATTTGGATGATGAGCTTCACTTGAGGGAAGCCTACCCCGTGCGCCTCGCGACTCTGCGTAGATAGGCTCTACGCCTCAGTGGCCAGTGCGACGCTCAGCAAGCCGCGGCAGGACTCGACCCCGCTGCAGCGGCTGCGCACGGTGGATGCCTCGACGTGGGCAAAGGTCGGCTTTGCCCTGCTCTGTGTGGGTGCGCTGGTCGGGTACTTCGCGTTCCCCACTTATCCGACCTACGACTCTTTCTACGCCCTCATTTGGGGTCGCGATCTGCTCCATTTTCATCTGCCCGATTTCAGGGTCTACCGCGGTCCCACCGAGCACCCGCTGGCGATCGTCTTCGGCATGTTCTGCTCGATCTTCGGCCAGGGCGGCGCGCGGCTGATGGTGCTTGGGTCGATCGCTTCCTTCGTCGCCGGCGTCGCCGGCATGTACAGATTGGGGCGCCTCTGCTTCGGTCCGGTCGTCGGTCTCATCGCCGCGCTGTTGCTGCTGAGCCGCTTCTTCCTCGAGAACCTCGCCGCCCAGGGCTATCTCGACATCTCCTATGTGGCGTTGATCGTGTGGGCGGTCGTGCTGGAGGTCGAACGCCCCCGGCGTGGCGGAGGAGTGTTCCTGACGCTCGCAGCAGCTGGGCTGCTGCGCCCGGACGCATGGGTGCTGAGCGGTGTCTACTGGCTGTGGTGCGCCTGGCCCAGGCGCAGCGAGAGCCATGGCCGTAGCGGTAGGAGTATGGAGGGCACCGGGGAAAGCGGTGTAAGCACGACGGCGAATCGCGTGAGCCTGACGAATCACAAGCGCGTCCAGTACCTCGCCCTCGCCGCGATCGCGCCGGTCGTATGGGCCGGCGTGGACACGGTGGTGACGGGCAACCCGCTCTACTCGCTGAGCTCGACCGCTGGTCTGGCCCAGGAACTCGAACGCACACAGGGCTTCTCGAGCGTGGTCGCATCCGTGTGGACGTTCGGGGTGCGGATCGACAAGCTGCCGGTCATCCTCGGCGGTCTCCTCGGCGTGCCGCTGGTCGTGTGGCTCGCGCCGCGGCGCGCGCTAGTTCCACTTGCGGCGCTCGTCCTGCTGGTGTTCGTGTTCATCGCCGAGGGCGCCGCCGGCGCATCGGTGATCGACCGCTATCTGATGGGCGCGGCCACGGTGCTGCTGCTGTTCTGCGCGCTCACGGTCGGAGGCTGGGCGATGCTGCAACCGGGCTCTAAGCTGCGCCGCGTGTGGATGGTGGGCGCCGCGGCGTTGGTCGCCTTCGGCACCGCCCAGGTGGCCACGACGCTGAGTCTCTCGAGCCTGCGCACGACCCTGGCCTATCACGAGGACTTCCACAAGGGTCTCGCGGTCGCGCTCGAGGACCCGGTGGTCAAGGCCGAAATGCGGCGTTGCCCGCTGCTGTCGCTGCCGAACAACAAGCTGATCCCTGACGCCCGTTGGATTCTCGACAGCGTTGGGCAACGCGACATCGTCGCTCGCTCTGAGGCGCGCGCTGACGTCGCCAAGGGGTCGCACACGCTGGAGCACCGCATCCAGCGCGGCAGCGTCGCGGTTTACCCGCTCGGCAGCGCGGTCTTCTTTGAGGCGATCGTCGACGTCGGCGACGATCCTCGCGACCAGATCCCGCTCACGGGCTTCAAACGCATCTACGCGAGCCGCTACTACGCGGTGTATGCCAACTGCTGAGCTGGAGATAGCGGACGGGATGGATCGAACCCGTCGATGGACTTGGCTGGGGCTGGCGGCTGTGCTCGTGGGTGGTCTGGGATTGCGACTATGGGGCATCGGGCAAGGGCTGCCGTACGCGTACAACAGCGACGAGGCCGACCATTTCGTGCCCCGCGCGGTCAAAATGTTCGAGCAGCACAGCCTGAACCCGCACTACTTCGCCAACCCACCGGCGTTCACGTACCTGCTGCATTTCCTCCTCGCCATTGCCTACAGAGGCGGGGCAGGCGTACAACACGCGTTCGCAGCGCACCCCGCCGATGTCTACACGCTGGCGCGCGTTGCCGCCGCAGTACTCGGCACGGCGGCGCTCTGGCTGCTGTATGCGACCGGCGCGCGTCTCCTCGGCCGCGGCGTGGGCCTGCTGGCCGCGGCAATCGAGGCGGTCGCGTTCCTGCCCGTGTTCTATGCGCACCTGGCGCTCAACGATGTACCGACGCTCGCGCCGCTGACGCTGTCGCTGCTGGGGACAGCGGGAGTGCTGCGCAATAGTCGCGCGCGCGACTATCTCCTCGCGGGTCTAGGCCTGGGTCTTGCCTGTGCGAGCAAGTACACGGCGGGGATCGTGATCGTGCCGTTCGCGGCGGCGGTCGCGGCGCGCTATCTGGACGGGGGGCCGGGCGCCGCCAGGCGCGCCGTGGGCGGTATTACGCTTGCCGGCGCGGTGGCGATCGTCGCGTTCCTCGCGGCGAACCCGTATGCGATCCTCGACTACCAGAGCTTTCACGGCGAACTGATTCACCAGTCGACGCTGTCAGCCGAATCCGAAGGCAAGCTCGGCGCCCCAAAACAGGGCGGACTCGCCTACTACCTGTGGTCGTTCACGTGGGGCCTCGGCTGGGTGCCCGCGCTGGCCGCGTTCGGCGGGGCGGTGACCATCTGGCGCTCGCATGCAGGGCGGGCACAGATCGCCTGGCTGCTCGTGCCCGCGCCGCTGCTGTTCCTCGCATTCATGGGCCTGCAGGGGCGCTACTTCGGCCGTTGGCTACTGCCGATCTTTCCAATCGTGTGTCTGCTGGCGGCGTTCTTCGCGTTGCAGGTGGCTGATGCCCTTGCCCGGCTGATGGGTCGGTTGTGGCGCGAACGCGTATCCCGCGCGGGGGAGGAGGCGGGCAGCGCGAGGAATGCCAGTTTGCCGCGGGGGCTGCGGGCTGGACTCATGGCGCTGTTCGTCGCGGCGCTGCTCGCGCAGGGGCTCCTCTACAGCGTGCACTCGGGCCTCGTGCTCGCGCGTGCCGACACGCGCAACGTGACGCGAAAGTGGATGCTCGCGCACATCCCGGTCGGCACACCGATCGTGGTCGAGCCGTTCGCACCCGAAGCGTGGGTGCGCGAAAGCGGGCCGGGGGCGTCGAGAGCCCGCCATGGCTATCACTGGATCCCGTATCCCTCGCTGCTGTCGCGAATCTCGCCCGACGGCGCGCTCGAGCCGAACGGCGTGCAGGAAGTGCTCGGCATCGAGGACTATGAGCGCACGCTCAGCCCAGCGCTGATCGGCTACTACGAGAATCATCGCTACTGCTGGGTGGTGAGCGGCTCAACAGAGTCCGGGCGGGCGTTCGCGGACCCCCACGCCGTACCGCTGGCAATCGCCTACTACCGGGTATTGGCCAGGCAGGGCGAAGTCGTCTACCGCGTGTCCCCCTACGCGCGCGGGCAGGGCCCGGTCGCGTTTGGCTTCGACTGGAGCTTTGACTACTACCCGCTCGCCTATCACCGCCCGGGGCCGGAAATCACCGTCTACCGGCTGCATGGCGGCCGGTGCGTGGGCTGAGCCGGGTTATCCTGGATGGACACGTGACCACCTGCACCGACACCGATAAGGCACACCTCGCGCGGGCGATAGAGCTCGCCGGCAATGGCTCGGGCGCGGTCAAGCCCAACCCGGTCGTGGGCGCGGTGGTGGCGCGCGATGGCGAGGTCCTGGGCGAGGGTTGGCACGAGGAGTTCGGCGGGGTACACGCGGAGGTCAACGCGATCGAGGCGTGTGGTCTCGAGGATCTGAGTGGGGCGACGCTGTACGTGTCGCTCGAGCCATGCTGCCATGAGGGCAAGACGCCGCCATGCACCGAGGCGATCCTGCAGTCGGGGCTCAGGCGCGTGGTCGTCGCCTCTGACGATCCCACCGAGAAGGCCTCCGGTCGTGGCTTGGGAATCCTGCGCGACGAGGGCGTGGAGGTCGTCCTCGCCGAGGGCGAACTGGCCGCGCGCGCCCGGCTACTGAACCAGGCCTTTCGCAAGCACGCCCGCGTTGGACGGCCGTGGGTGCTGTTCAAGTCCGCGATGACGCTCGACGGCAAGGTGGCGACCCGCACCGGGGACTCCAAGTGGATCAGCGGCGAGGACAGCCGCGAGCTGGCCCACCGCTGGCGCGCGTCGGTCGACGCGGTCGTCGTCGGTATCGGGACGGCGCTGGCTGATGACCCGCAGCTGACGGCGCGTCCAGATGGCCTGCCCGCCGAGCTGCCGCACCAGCCGCGTCGTGTCGTGTTCGACTCGCTCGCGCGCCTGCCTCCCACATCCCAGCTCGTGGCCGCGGTCGCGGAGGTGCCGCTCACGGTCGTGGTCTCACGGGCGGCCGCGCGAGCGGACACAGACGCACTGGAGGCGGCTGGAGTGCAGGTGCTCGTGGCCACCGGCGAAAACGAGCCCGCGCGCGTGCGCTCCGGGCTCGAGCAGCTGGGCGCGCTGGATGTCACTTCGGTGCTGCTGGAGGGTGGCCCGCATCTCGCCGGTGCGTTCCTCGATGCCGGCGAGATCGACGAGATCCGGTTGTTCCTGGCGCCGCTGCTGCTGGGCGGGAGCGCGGCCCGCGATCCGCTGGAGGGGAAGGGAGTCGAGCGTATCTCCGAGGCGTTACGCGCGCTCACCTTCGATTGCCAGAGCATCGGCGAGGATCTGTTGATCTCCGCGCGGTTGCGCGAGTGGTGAGCTGATGGGCGCGCATGGCGGCGCTGGGCGGCGTCCTACCGATCGGAGATCGACGGGATCTCCGATCGGCCAGCACGCGCCGGAATGGGAGCCCGCCCACCAGGACACTCGCCTGCGAGCGGAATGGGAGCCCGCCCACCCGGACACTCGCCTTCGACCGAAGCAGAGAGACACTCGCCTGCGGCTCGCATCCTCTGTTCGGCCAGCATTCCCTGTTCGGCCAGCATCCCCGTTTCGGCCAGCACGCCACGCGGGGTGGGTGGGCTATCGATCAATGGGTGGGCGGGTCTTCATTCATCTGCGTGCCCATCAGGGGCCCAAGACTCAGAAGAGGCCATCATGTTCACCGGCCTGATCGCCGATCTAGGTGAAGTGACCGCGCTGCACGAAGACGGGGATGGCGCGATGCTCGAGATCGAAACGCGTCTGGCGGGCGAGCTGGGTGAGGGCGACTCGATCGCCGTCAATGGTGTGTGCCTCACCGCGAGCGAGGTCCGCGACGGAAGCTTTCAGGCGGAGGCGATGATCGAGACGCTCACACGCTCCTCGCTGGGGGCGCTCGATGCCGGCGCGCGGGTGAACCTCGAGTTGCCGCTGCGTGCCACGGACCGTCTGGGTGGGCATGTCGTCCAGGGCCATGTCGACGGCACCGGAACGGTGAGCGAGATCCGCGAGGAGGGCTTCGCGCGCGTCCTCACGATCGATCTCGACTCTGGCCTTGAGCGCTACCTGGTCGCGAAGGGCTCCGTCGCCCTCGACGGCGTTAGCCTCACCGTCAGCGCGCTGCATGAGGGTGGCTTCTCCGTCTCGCTCATCCCCGAGACGCTCGAGCGCACCAACTTGGGGCAGGCAGTTCCGGGTACGCGGGTGAACATCGAGGTTGACATCCTCGCCAAGCACGTCGAGCGACTGATGGAGGTCAAGACATGAACGAGTCCAAGACCACCACGCCCTTCGCCACGATCGAGGAGGCGATCGAGGAGATCCGCCACGGCAAAATGGTCGTCGTCTGCGACGACGAGGACCGCGAGAACGAGGGCGACCTGACGCTCGCGGCGCAGTTCGCGACGCCCGAGGCGATCAACTTCATGGCCAAGGAGGGACGGGGTCTGATCTGCCTGTCGCTGTCACCCGAGCGCTGCGACGAGCTCGGCCTCGACCTCATGGCGGCAAAGAACGAGTCGGCGTTTGAAACGCCGTTCACCGTCTCGGTCGAGGCGCGCGAAGGCGTCACGACCGGTATCTCCGCGCATGACCGCGCGCACACCATCCAGGTCGCCATCGACCCCGAGAGCCGGCCGCGGGATCTCGTCCAACCGGGCCACGTGTTCCCGCTCAAGAGCCGAGCCGGCGGGGTGCTCGAGCGGGCGGGCCAGACCGAGGCCGCGGTGGACCTGGCCCGGCTCGCGGGCCTGAATCCGGCTGGTGTGATCTGCGAGGTGATGAACGACGACGGCACGATGGCGCGCGTCCCCGATCTGGTCGGCTATTGCGCTCGTCATGGGCTGTGCATGGTCACCGTGGCCGACCTGATCGCCTACCGCCGCCGCCACGACAAGCTCGTGGAACGGGTGGTCTCCACGCGATTGCCGACCACTTTTGGAGACTTCGAGGCGGTGGGATATCGCTCGTTGGTCGACGAGAAGCACCACGTGGCGCTCGTCAAGGGCGATGTCGCGGGGCAGCCAGATGTGCTCGTGAGGGTGCATTCGGAGTGCCTCACAGGCGATGTCTTCCATTCGCTGCGCTGCGACTGCGGCGAGCAGCTCGAATCGGCGCTGGCGATGATCGAGCGCGAGGGTCAGGGTGTGCTGCTCTATCTCTCCCAGGAGGGTCGCGGGATCGGGCTGCTGAACAAGTTGCGGGCCTATCGCCTGCAGGAGGATGGCCTGGACACGGTCGAAGCCAACGAGCGCCTAGGCCTGCCAGCGGATTTGCGCGACTACGGGATCGGCGCCCAGATCCTGGTGGATCTAGGGTTGAGCTCGATCCGCATCCTCACGAACAACCCGAAGAAGATCAAGGGACTCGAGGGCTACGGCCTGTCGGTGACGGGGCAGATCCCGATCGAGCACGCGCCGAACGAGCACAACGAGGCATATATGCGCACGAAGGCAGAGCGCATGGGTCACATCCTGCACCACCAGGGGTTGAACCTCGACGAGGAGCTGCTGCACGAAGAGCGCCGCAAGGGAGAGCGGCGTAAGCGATGAAGGCGATCAGGCCCGGTCAAGGTCGCCCGGAAGGCGACCGCTCTACTCAAGCGAGCCGGCTGGATGTCGGCACAAGCTCCCTTGCTTTCGCGATCACGGTCGCGCGCTTCTATGAGGATCTCGCCGAACGGTTGGTGAACGGCGCGATCGCGGCGTTCGCGCAGGCCGGGCAGACAGACGTGGTCGTGTTCGACGTGCCGGGCGCCTTCGAGCTGCCGCTAGCCGCCAGTTACGCCGCGAAGTCCGGGCGCTTCGCGGGCGTCGCATGCCTGGGTGCGGTGATTCGGGGAGAGACCGACCACTACGACTTCGTCTGCGCCGAGGCGGCTCGAGGCATCCAGGAGGTTCAGCTGAGCACCGGCGTGCCATGTGCTTTCGGCGTGTTGACCTGCGAGACGATGGAGCAGGCGCTCGAGCGCTCGGGCGGTGGCAAGCGCGATCAGGGACGGCACGCGGCAGAGGCGGTGCTGGCGATGGCTGCAATGCGAAGCGAGCTTTCGGGGCCCGCGACAGAAGCCCTGAGCGTCTAGACTCTGCGCCCATGGCGAAGATATGTCACAGCTGCGGGAAGGGGCCGGCGTTCGGCCAGAGCCGCAGCCATTCGATGGTCGCCACCAAGCGACGCTTTGACCCCAATCTTCAGAAGGTCAGGATCCTGGTGGGCAAGGCGCCGAGGCGCGTGT
Organism: Solirubrobacteraceae bacterium; assembly: GCA_036744995.1. Taxonomy (GTDB): domain Bacteria; phylum Actinomycetota; class Thermoleophilia; order Solirubrobacterales; family Solirubrobacteraceae; genus Palsa-744. The sequence goes on from DAIOGX010000031.1 coordinate 10,300, forward strand.
ACGTGTGCACGCGCTGTCTCAAAGCCGGCAAGGTCACCAAGGCTCTGTAGGCCCGCTGGGCGGCGCCATGTGGCGTCCTCGGTCGCTTATGTGCAGAGCACACTTCGCTCATTGCGTCCTTGACCAACGGCTTCGTCGTCGGTGCTCGCTTGCCCACCGGCCCTATAGGAAGCCGCGAGACCAGATTCCGAGCGGAGGACCAGGCGACGGCCAGTCCGCGAGTTACGCTCGACCCGGAGTCCGGCCCGCACAGACCGGACTCCGCCCGACCTGATAAGACGTAGCACAGTGAGCGACACCAATTTGGTTCGTTTTCGCGCGGCGGTGGCTGGGGCGCTGGCGCACCTGGAGTCCCGCAGGGAGGAGGTCAACGACCTCAACGTGTTCCCTGTTGCCGACGGCGACACGGGCGACAATATGGCGCTGACGCTGCGCGCCGTGCTGGATGAGCTCGACCGCCTGCAGGGGAGCGACGAGCGGCGCACGATCGACGAGATCGGGCGCGAGGAGATCGTGCAGTCGGTAGCGCGCGCGGCGCTGCTTGGAGCTCGGGGCAACTCGGGCGTGATCCTCTCCCAGCTGATTCGCGGCGCGGCGGAGGAGCTGGTCAGCCGGCCTGGTCAGCTGATCGACGCGACGCTGATCGGCGCGGCGCTGGCGAACGCGGCAGACCGTGCCTACTCCTCAGTGCGCGAGCCGGCTGAGGGTACGATCCTGACCGTCGCGCGGGAGATGGCCCACAAGATCGTGACCGACGTCGCCCACAGTCCCGAGAACCCGCGCCTGGGGCCCATGACTGAGCCGGGCAAGCAGGACAAGGCGATCGCCGAGGCGCTGGAGCGCGCGGTCGTTGCGGGTCAGGACTCGGTCAAGCGCGGTCCCGAGCTGCTCGCGCCACTGCGCGACGCCGGGGTGGTCGATGCGGGCGGCTATGGCCTGACGATCATCTTCGCCGGTGTCGTGGCGGCCCTGCGAGGCGACGACCCCCCGGAGCTCGACCATCACGCGCCGGCGCGCATCAGCCACCCCGAGCATCACTCGAGCACGTATCGCTTCTGCACGAACTTCGCCGTCACCGGCACCGGGCTGAGCTCGGGGCGCTTCATTGCGCTGATCGAGGAGCTCGGCGACTCGGTGCTGGTCGTGGGTGACGCGACGACGCTGAAGGTGCACGTGCACACCGACGAGCCCGAGCGCGCCACCGCGGTGTTCGCCGGCGTGGGGGAGGTTTCGCGCCTGGACGTCGCCGACATGCGCCTGCAGGTTTCAGAGCGGGCCGAGCGCCTGGCGGACGGGGCCGCGGAGGACGGTGGGGAGCGGAGCGTGGATGATTGCTCGGGGGCGCCACGGTCGCGGGGCATGGTCGGGGGGATCACAACCGCAGGCGGTGCTCAGGTGCGCTGTGGGGCCGTGGCCGTCGTCAGCGGCGATGGGCTTCAGACGATGTTTGCCGAGCTGGGCGTACACACGATCGACGGTGGCCCGACGCTCAACCCCTCCACCTACGACCTGCTGGCGGGTATCCACGAGGTGCCGGCCGAGGAGGTGGTGGTGCTGCCAAACAGCGCCAACGTGATCATGGCGGCCGAGCACGCGGCGGAGCTGTCGGACAAGCAGGTGCTCGTGGCGCCCACCACCAGCCAGCAGGCCGGTCTCATCGCAGCAGTTGCGCTGGCCGCGGAGCGCACGGTCGAGGAGAATGCACGCGCGCTGATGGAGGCGCTCGAGCGAGTGCGTACGGGCGCCGTGGCCGAGGCCGCCCGCGACGACGCGCAGGGACGCTTCAAGCGTGGCGAGGCGGTGGGGTTCGTGGATGAGGAGATGCTCGCCTGGGGCGAGCCCGGCGAGACATTGCAAGCTGTGATCGCGGCGCTGGCGGACAGCACGAACGGCTCGGTTGAGGCATCTGAGGTTGCCGGAGATGGCCGGGTCGTTGCCCCCGAGTTGATCAGCATCCTCGCCGGTGAGGAGGCTCCACTGGAGCTCGATGAGGTCGAGAGGGTGGTGAATGGCGGCGGGGTCGAGCTCGAGCTGCGCCACGGCGGCCAGCCCGCGTACTGGTGGTTGCTCGTAGCGGAGTGACGACCGCTCCGGGGTTCATCATGAGCGCGGGAGATGCCTCGAGCCGCCGCAACCGCAACGTTCGCGCCCGATCAGGCGTCTGCAGGCGGCCCACGCGCATTCGCGTCCAACAGACGCCTGAGTCGCCAGGAGATGTCCGGGGCACCCGTGCGCTGGTCGCGTCCATCGCGCTTGGATGACCCGCTGGAGCTGCCGGCGGGGAAGCTGGCCGATGGCATGGAGTCGCTCGGGCTGCGCACGGTCGGCGAGCTGCTCGAGCACCTGCCGCGGGACAGCCGCGAGGCGCGCACCGTGGCCGCGCTACGGGCGGGTGAGCAGGCGACCGTGGCGGTGTGGGTACGGGCGATCGGCGCAAAATCGGTGCGTCGAGCAGGGATGCGCCCGCTGGTGGAGGCGACGGTGTTCGACGGGACGGGGAGCATGCGCGCGATGTTCTTCAACCAGCCGTGGCTGGTCCAGCGCTACCAGCCGGGGACGCGTCTGGTCCTGCACGGCAAGGCCGACGACCGGGGCGGCTTTCGTGTCTCACACCACGCCTCAGGCTCGGATGCCGCCCTGAATGGATCGAGCGGCGAGGATGGCTCCGGCTCTGGTGGTGCTGAACACTCGTCCGTCACAGATATCCCCGGCGACACCGTGGGCTTCGCTGAAACGGGCGTTGTGGTAGCCCACTATCCGGCGGTAGTGGGCGTGACCTCGACGCAGATCCTCACGCTGATGCGGAGTGCACGAGGCGCGCTCGGAGACGTGCCAGAGGCGCTGCCCGCGGCCACAAGGGTCAGCGAGGGGCTGCCCGACAGGGCGAGTGCGCTGGCCGCTATGCACTTCCCGAGGAATAGGGAGGATCTCGAGATGGGCCGCGTGCGGCTGGCGTTCGAGGAGCTGCTGTTGATGCAGCTGGCGTTCCTGCGGCGCCGGGCTGGACGCAGCTCGCGCCAAGCGACGCCGCGCATGGGCGCCGCGCACGTGTTGGACGAGCGGCCGTCGTTGAGCGAACGCTGGCTCCAGAGCGGGTTGCCGTTCGTCCTCACGGGCGACCAGCGCCGGGTGATCGAGACAATCCGTGGGGATCTGGAACAGCCGCACGCGATGCAGAGACTGCTGATGGGCGAGGTGGGCAGTGGCAAGACCGTCGTCGCGCTGTACGCGATGCTGCGCGCGGTCGAGCACGGCTGTCAGGCCGCGCTGATGGCGCCGACAGAGACCCTTGCCGAACAGCATTTTGCCACGCTGCAGCAGCTGATCGGAGTCGAGCCAGTGGCCGGGGCGCTGCTCACCGGCTCGACCCCCGCGCGGCGGCGCAAGGACATCCTGGGCAAGCTCGCGAGCGGTGAGCTATCGCTGATCGTTGGTACGCACGCGCTGATCGAGCCGGATGTCAAGTTCCGCACGCTGGCGGTCGCGGTGATCGACGAGCAGCACCGTTTTGGCGTGCGTCAGCGGGTAGCGCTCGGAGAAGGAAATCCCGCTCGGGGGGGCGGGATCTCTCCCCATCCGCCGCACATGCTGCACATGACCGCTACGCCGATCCCGCGCACGCTCGCGCTGGCGAGGTACGGGGATCTGGAGATGAGCGCCCTGCGTGAGCTGCCAAGCGGGCGGCAGGTGATCGACACGCGCGCGGTCGCGGGAGAGGTCGCACGCGCACGCGCGTATGAGCTGCTGCGCGAACAGTTGCGGGCAGGCAGGCAGGGGTACGTCGTGTGTCCGCTGATCGATGAGGCGCAGGCGCCCACAGCGGGCGAGGACCAATCAGAGGCACGAGCACACGGTCCGGAGGGCTGGGTCGGCCAGCGTGCGGCCACGGCCGAGCTGAAGCGCCTGACGGAGGGCGAGCTCGAGGGGTACGAGCTGATGCTGCTGCACGGCGGGATGCGTACGCGCGAGAAGCAGGAGGCAATGGCGGCGTTCGCCTCAGGCAAGGCCGACGTACTGGTGGCAACCACCGTGATCGAGGTTGGGATCGACGTGCCGAACGCGACGGTGATGCTGGTGGAGAACGCGGAGCGCTTCGGGATCTCGCAGCTGCATCAGCTGCGGGGACGGGTCGGGCGTGGCGAGCACCGAGCCACGTGTCTGCTGATGGGATCCCACCCAACCTCGCCCGGCGCGGCGCGGTTGCGCGCGCTGGTGGAGCATTCCGATGGCTTCCGTCTGGCGGAGATTGACCTCGGGCTGCGCAAGGAGGGCGAGCTGGTGGGGACGCGCCAGTCTGGCCTTGGCCAGTTCGAGGTGGCGTGCCTGCCTCAGGACGCGCTGCTATTGGAGCGGGCGCGGGCGCGAGCGGAGACGATAGTCGCGGTTGACCCAGCCCTCCAGGCTCCCGAGCACGAGCTGCTCGGCGACGCGTTGGAGCGCAAGTTCGGGGCCGAGGCATTTGAGCCGATCTGGGCATAGTCGTCGACCGTTACGGTGATGCTATGCGCGTGATCGCGGGACGGCTTGGCGGTCGGGTATTGAAGGCGCCGAAGGGCAGGATGACAAGGCCAACCTCCGAGAAGGTACGGGAGGCGCTGTTCTCGGCGCTGGGAACGATCGAGGGTGCGGAGGTGCTGGACCTGTTCGCCGGCACAGGCGCGCTGGGGATCGAGGCGATCTCCAGAGGGGCCAAGAAGGCTGTGTTCGTCGAGCGCGACGGAAGCGCACTGGGCGCGCTTGAAGAAAATTTGCAAGCACTCCGGATCGAGTCGAGCGAGGCTGAGGTGCGGCGCGGAGATGCGTTCGGGGCCCTGCGAACAGCACGGCGGCGCGAAGAGACATACGATCTGGTGTTCATCGATCCTCCCTACAGGCGGGCGCACGATTGGGGGCCCGAGCTGTCGGCGGTGCTCCCGTCGATGCTAAGGCCCGCGGCGCGCGTCGTTGTCGAGAGCGATCGGCGAGCACCGCTCGAGCTCCAGTTCGAGGTGCTCCAGCAACGGCGCTATAGCGACACTTCGATCACAATCTACCGACGCCAATGACCTCACCTGAGAAATCGATAGCGGTGTGCCCTGGCTCTTATGACCCGATCACGAACGGTCATTTGGACGTGATCCGCCGCGCCGCGGGCCTGTACGACGAAGTCGTAGTGGCGGTCGTCAACCGCTCGGTGCGCAAGAGCAGCGCGCTGTTCGGCATCGAGGAGCGCGTCGGGTTCATCGCTGGCGCAATCGCGGATCTCAGGGGCGTGCGGGTTGAGCCGTTCAGCACGCTCGTCGTCGACTTCGCAAGGAGCGTAGGGGCGAAGGCGATCGTCAAGGGACTGCGCGCGATCTCGGACTTCGAGTACGAGTTGGAGATGAACCAGCTCAACCGCCGCGAGGACCCGGAGATCGAGTCGGTCTACCTGATGGCCAGCCCGCAGTACAGTTTCCTGTCATCGAGCGGCGTCAAGGAGCTGGCCACGTTTGGAGGCAAGATCGACGATCTCGTTCCCGACGAGGTGGCCAGGCGCTTGCAGGAAGAGCTCGGGCGCTAACGAGGGATGTGAGACACGATGTCGAACTTTGGATCGCGGGGCGGGATGTCCCGCGGAGGTGACGATTAAATGGATGTCCTAGTACTCATAGACAAGCTCGACGACTTGGTACATAACGCCAAGCCGGTGCCCCTGACCGATCAGGTGCGGGTCGACAAGGAGGAGATCTACGACATCCTCGATCAGATGCGCGCGACGATTCCCGAGGAGATCAAGCAGGCGCGCTGGATCGTCAAGGAGCGTCAGGAGATGCTCGCGGAGGCCAAGAAGGAGGCCGAGCGGATCATCAAGGACGCGCGCGAGCGCCAGGAGCGGCTGGTGGGCGAGGAGGAGGTCACCAAGCAGGCCGAGCGTGCAGCCGAGGACATCGTCGAGGACGCCCGCGCGCGGGAGCGCGAGATCAGGCTTGGCGCCGAGGATTACGCGGATGAGATCCTGAACACGCTCGAGGTCAATTTGTCGAAGTTCATCGCCGCCGTGCAACGCGGGCGCGAGCGGTTGCAGGGTAAGGACGAGCCCGCCGAAGTCAGCTGATAGGACGCCCACCAACGGCTACGCCGTCGGTGCCGGCGGCGCTATGCGGTGTCCTCGATCGCTCGTGTGCCGAGCACACTCCGCTCACTGCGTCCTTGCCTAGCTTGCTCATCGACGCCCTATCGGCGTAGACCTGTCACCCGGAAAGCGCGAGCAGCTGGCGTAATTGGGTAGGGTCCGCGCGTGAACACGCGCGAAATGAAGTACAAGGTGCAGGTCACACAGACGCTGCTGGGCACCGGCATGATCCAGCCGATCCGCCCGGACAAGGCGATACGCTCGCTGCTCGCGGTGCATCGGTGGGGGCCGACCCCGGCGGCGGCGTATACGTCCTCGGCGATCAGGTATCCCGAGCGTGAGGCGATCGTCGACGAGCGCGGGACGCTGACGTTCGCGGAGGTGGACAGGCGCACGAATGCGCTCGCGCGGGGGCTGCAAAGGGCGGGCATCAAAGAAGAGAGTGATGTGGCGATCATGTGCCGCAACCACCGTGGGTTCATCGAGGCGACCCTCGCGTGCTCGAAGCTTGGGGCCGGGGCGTTGTATCTGAACACGGCGTTCGCGGGCCCACAGATCGCCGACGTGATGCGCCGCGAGGACCCGGTCGCCCTGATCTACGACGAGGAGTTTGCGAACCTCGTCAGCGAGGGCGGCACCGGCCGCAAACGGTTTGTCGCCTGGCGCGAGCCAGGCGAACGCCCGGCGTCGCAGGATGACCAACTGTTGGAGCAACTGATCGCGCACGAGAAGAACTCGCCGCTGCAACCGCCTGCCGAGAAGGGGCGCGTGGTGATCCTCACGTCGGGCACGACCGGTACCCCCAAGGGCGCAGCGCGTAAGCAGCCGGATTCGATGGAGCCGCTGGCGGCGCTGTTCTCGAAGATCCCGCTGAAGGCGCGCGAGACGACCGTCATTGCGGCGCCGATGTTCCACTCCTGGGGATTCGGGCACTTCACGCTCGCGCTGCCGCTGGCGTCCACGCTTGTGCTGCGTCGCAAGTTCGACCCAGAGGACACGCTGCGGGCGGTAGCCCACCACCGCGCCACGGCGCTGGCGGTCGTGCCGGTGATGCTGCAGCGGATGCTGGAGTTGGGTGAGGAGACGATCGCCAAGTACGATGTGAGCTCGCTGAAGGTGATCGCGGTGAGCGGGTCGGCGCTGCCGGGCGAGTTGGCGACGAGGACGATGGATGCGTTCGGAGAGGTGCTGTACAACCTGTACGGGTCGACGGAGGTGGCGTGGGCCACGATCGCGACGCCGGAGGATCTGCGCGCGGCGCCAGGGACCGCGGGGAGATCGCCGATAGGGACGGTCGTGAAGCTGCTGGACTCCGAGGGTCGCGAGGCGGCGCCCGGTGAGGGCGGGCGCATTTTCGTCGCGAACGAGATGGTGTTCGAGGGCTACACGGGCGGTGGTAACAAGGAGATCGTCTCAGGGCTGATGAGCACCGGTGACGTGGGGCATTTCGACGCAGGCGGCCGGCTGTTCGTCGACGGACGCGACGACGAGATGATCGTGAGCGGTGGCGAGAACGTGTTCCCGCGCGAGGTTGAGGACCTGCTGGCCGACCACGGGGAGATCGAGGAGGCCGCCGTCGTGGGCGTGACGGACGAGCAGTTTGGCCAGCGGCTGAAGGCGTTCGTCGTGAGGCGCAACGGCGCGCAGCTGAGCGAGGAGGCGGTGAAGGCCTACGTGAAGGAGAACCTCGCCAGGTACAAGGTCCCGCGCGAAGTGGTGTTCCTGGAGGAGCTGCCGCGCAACGCGACCGGCAAGGTGCTGAAGCGCGAGCTGCAGACGCCTACGTAGTCGGAGAATCGAGCCCCCGCGGGTGGCTGTGAGGCGGGAGCGCTCTTCAGGGAGCGCGTCCGAGGCAGAGAGAGCTCGCGACAACGCTCAGCGTCGATCAACCGAGGTTGAAAGGCGTCGCTAGCCTGGGAGGAGATGGCGGCCGAGACAGACGAGTTCGACCTGGCGGGGCTGCGGCTGAGCGCCGGCGAGGGGCGGCGACTGGAACTGGATGTGCGGATCGAGCCCCTGGAGCTTGGCGGTGAGGAGTATGCGATCGAGCCAGCGCGGGTGCCGGTGCGGGTGGACGTGTCCCGGATGACGGGCAACGGGTATGCGCTGCGACTGTGTTTCAAGGCGGCGCTGGCGGGTCCGTGCATGCGTTGCTTGAAGGCGGCCGCCCCAGCGGTGGACGTGCAGGCGCGCGAGGTGGACAGGCCGGGTGGAGGCGAGGAGCTCGAAAGCCCCTACGTGCGGGATGAGACGCTCGACCTGGCGGCCTGGGTGCGCGACGCGTTTGTGTTGGCGGCACCGGTGAAGGTGCTGTGCAAGGAGGCCTGCGCGGGGCTGTGTCCGGTGTGCGCGGCTGATCTGAACGATTTGGACCCCGCCGGCCCTGACCACCAGCATGAGAGCACACCCGATCCGCGCTGGGGGAAGCTGCGGGAGCTGAAGCTCGAGTAGTGCTGGTAGCCTGTCTGCCTCGATGGCCGTCCCCAAGAAAAAGCAATCGCACAGTAGGACCGCGCAGCGTCGCGCGCAGCACAAGATCGAGGCGCCCACCGTGAACGCGTGCCCAAAATGTCATAGCCCGCGCAGACCGCACCGGGTATGCCCGGTGTGCGGAACGTACGCGGGCCGCGAGATCGTGACGCCCGGGGGGGCTCACAGCCACGACCACGACCACGAGTAGGACGGTGGCGTCGAGGGGCGCGTCCTCGTCGCCCGTCGAGCGGGAGCTCGTGCGTCCCGGGGACACCGAGAACTTGTCCGAGCCGGTGATCGCCGTTGACTGTAATGGCGCCGACCTGGGTCCGGCGGAGGTCGCGGCAGGCGCTGTGATCGCGGCCAAGGCGGGCGCGCGGGTAATGCTGTTCGGGCCGGCGCAGGAAATCGGCGAGCTGCCCACGGGTGTCGAGGTCGTGGACGCGCCGGTGTCGATCGCGAAGAGCGCCGATCCGGCGGCCGCCGCAAGAGCGACGCCCGAGGCATCGATCGTCAAGGCGGCAAGGGCGGTCGCGGATGGCAGGGCGCAGGCGCTGGTGTGCGCCGGCGGCACGGGCGCGGCGCTGGCCGCGGGGCTGTTCAACATCAGGCGCGCGCACGGGATCTACCGCCCGGCTCTGGCGATCTCATTGCCGGTTCCCAAGCGGCCGGTGACGTTGCTGGACGTGGGCGCGAACGCCGAGGCGCGGCGCGAGCATCTGGTGCAGTTTGCGTTCATGGGTGCGGCGTTTGCGAAGACGGTGCTCGGGGTCGAGCGCCCGCGTGTGGGGCTGCTGTCCAACGGCGAGGAGGCAACGCGCGGGAATGCACTGATCATGGAGACCCACGTGGAGCTGGCGGGCACGGGTTCTGGAGGGGCATTTGAGTTCGTCGGCAACGTCGAGGGCGGCGATCTCCTCGAAGGAGTGGCGGACGTGATCGTGACCGACGGGATGACAGGGAACATCGCCCTGAAGCTGATGGAGGGTGTCTCGCGGACTTTGCTGGGCGCGGTCAGGGACGCGGCAATGTCCTCGACCCGCGCGAAGCTGGGGGGCGCGCTGCTACGGCCCGCGCTGCGAGAGGTGCGTGGCGAGCTCGACCCGGAAGGGCATGGCGGGGCCTATTTGTTGGGGTTGCGCAGCTTGGGAGTCGTTCCCCATGGGCGCTTCACTCGGAGGGGCTTTGCGCAGGCGATTCTGAGAGCGCAGCGCGGCGCGAGCGAGGACCTCGTGGGGCGGACTCAGATCGCGCTCGAGCAGGCTGGGGCGCTGCGCAGCAGGGTGGGCGGGTCATCATCCGCTCTGGCCGCTAGCCTGCCGCAGGCGAGATGACCCGCGAGCAAGTCCTCACCCTGATCCAGGCCCATCTCGCTGACGAGCTGGACATAGATCCGGGCAACATCGACAGCGACACCCGCTTCAAGGAGGATCTGGAGGCGGATTCACTGGATCTGTACACGCTCGTCCAGGAGCTCGAGGACACCTACGGGGTGCGCATGTCAGACGAGCAGGCAGCAGGGATCCTGACGGTGGGAGCCGCCGTGGACTTCGTACTGGCAAATGCCACCGACAGCTGATGAGCGATGAAGCTGCTGGGTGCCCTGCTGGACGAGCTGGACGAGAACCTGGAACGTCAGGTGTTCACCCATGCGTCGTGGAGCGAGCGCTCGAGCGACTCCTACGAGCGGCTGGCGTTCCTGGGGGACAGCGTCCTGGCGCTGGCGGTGACCACCCATCTGTATCCGCGGTTGGAAGCCGAGCGGTTCGGGGCGGGCAGGCTGACGAAGATCCGCGCGCAGGCTGTGAGCGGGCCGAGCTGCCGCAGGGTGGCAGAGCGGTTGGGTGTCCCGGCGCGGCTGCGCGCAGCCGCGCCGAAGGAGGTGCGAGAGAACGCGGCGGCGCTGGTCGAGACCGAGCGGGTGCTCGCGTCGGTGATCGAGGCGGTGATCGGCGCCTGTTATCTGCACGCGGGCTACGAGCGCACCGCGGAGGCGGTCGTGGAGGCGTTTCAGCCGGAGATCGAGGAGGCGCTGGAGCATCCGGTGGACTTCAAGTCGGCGTTGCAGGAGCTGCTCGCGCGGCGTGGGGTGAAGGTTCGCTACGAGGTTGTGGGCGAAAGCGGCCCGCCGCACGAGCGCAAGTTCGCGGTGGTGGCGACGGTCGAAGAGCGCGAGTTGGGGAGAGGAGACGGCCGCAGCAAGAAGCACGCCGAGCAGGAGGCCGCGCGCAAGGCAGTCGAGGAGCTGGAGCACGAATGAACACGCGAGGTGTTCCGCTGTGCGCCTGAAGTCGCTCACGTTGAAGGGCTTCAAGTCCTTCCCCGACCGCACCCGGCTGGACTTCGGCCCGGGGGTGAGCGTCGTGGTCGGTCCGAACGGGTCGGGCAAGTCCAATGTCACCGACGCGGTGCTGTGGGCGATGGGCGAGCAGTCGCCGCTGGCCGTCCGTGGCCAGTCGATGCAGGACGTGATCTTCGGCGGGGGGAAGGGGGTGCAGGCGCGGAGCGCGGCCGAGGTCGAGATCGTGCTCGATAACTCTGATGGCACCGTCGATTTGCCGTTGAGCGAGATCTCGATCGTGCGGCGGCTGGACCGCGCCGGTGAGGGCGGATACCGGCTCAACGGCGCGCGTTGCCGGCTGACGGATGTGATCGAGGTGCTCTCGGACACGGGCCTGGGCAAGGAGACGCACTCGGTCGTCTCCCAGGGGCGGGTGGAGGCAATCGTGACGTCCAGACCGCGCGACCGACGTCTGCTGATCGAGGAGGCGGCAGGGCTGGGCAAGCACCGCAAGCGCAGGCGGCGCGCGCAGTTGAAGCTCGAGAAAACGCAGGGGAACCTGGATCGCGCGCTGGATATTGAGCGCGAGGCGCGCACTCGTCTGCGACCGCTCAAGCGTCAGGCCGAGGCGGCGGAGCTGCATGAGCGGTTGGAGCGCCAGATGCTAGAAGCGCGCTGGGAGCTTGCGCGTGAGGAGGTGCGTGCCCGTGGAGTGGAGTTGGCGCAGGCGCAGGCGCAGGTAGCGGAGGCCCGCGCTGCGCGAGAGGAGATCGAGGCGAGCTTGCAGGCGACGATCGATCGGCGAGGCAAGGCCGAGCGGGCGTTGGCGGAGCGGGCCGAGCGCCACGATGCGCTGGCGCGCCGCGTCTACGACGCTCGTTCCGCGGGCGAGCGGTTGGGCCTGCGCGCCGAGCAGGTCAGCGCGAGCGGCGAGAGCCTCGAGCGAAGGATGGAGCGTGCCGAGCGCGAGTTGCAGGCGCTGCGTGAGGTGTGGCCGACACAGTCGGATGGGAGCGAGTCGGGGGCTCAAGCGAACGAGAGTGAAGTTCGCATCGGCGCGCTGGAGGCCGAGCTGGCCGAGATCGAGGCCAAGCGGGAGCGGGAGATCGAGCGGGAGATTGCGGAGTTGGAGGGCGCACATGAAGCGGAGGCCGCGCGTGTACAGGAGCTCGAGGGCGAGGTGCAAACCGCGCGTGAGGCGCGCACGCGCGCCGACGAGGAGGCAGAAAGCGCGCGCATGCGGCTGACTGTTGCCGAGCGGGATGCGCAAGATGCTCGACGTGAGGCCGCGCGCGTGGGAGCAGATCTGGCAGCGGTGAATCAATTCCTGCACAGCCACGCGCGGGTGGGTGGCGAGCAGGCGGGCTCCACGAAGGCGCTCAGCGAGGAGCTGCGGGTCAGGGACGGGTATGAGCTGGCGTTGGCTGCCGCGCTCGGCGGCCGTTTGGACGCGGCGCTGGTGGGAGATGTCGCGGGTGCGGAGGCACTGCTGGACGAGACCGGCCCGGACGGCGGTACAGCACTGTTGGTCGGAGGTCTCGGTGGAGGAGTCATCGCAAAGGCATCCGCCGGCGAGGGCAAGGCGCCCGCGGCCGGCGCGGAGCGTCTGTTGGACCTCGTAAGCGGATCATCTGAGGTGATGGAGCTCGCCGGGCGACTGCTGAAGGACGCCTGGGTGGTCACACGGTTGGAGGATCTGCCGAAGGACTTTCGGGGTATCGCGGCCACGCACACGGGACGTGTGTGGTTCGCGGCCTGGGGCGAGGTGCACCAGCTGACCGAGGGCGGGTCAGAGCGCGTGCTCGCGCGTCGCAACGAACGAGAGCGGCTCCTCGCCAAGGTTGAGGGAGCGGCCCAAGCTGAGCAGGCCGCGCGCGAGGTCTCAGAACGTGTGCTCGGAGAGCTGCGCGCAGCCGAGGAGGTGCGCGTGCGGGCCGACGGCGCGCTGCGTGAGACCGAGCGCCGCCGCGCCGAGGCGGCCGAGGCGAATAGGCGCACGGAGTGGCTGATCTCACAGCGCCGGGCCGCGCCGCAGCAGGGACCGCTGGCCGTGAGGAAGGCAGAGCTCGAGGGAGAGCTGGCGGCCGAGCGTCGTCAGGCCGAGCGCGTGGCCCGAGAACAGGCCGAGCGACTGCGCCGGGTGGAGCGATTGCGCGCCCAACACGCCGCCGACGGTGTCTTGGCACCGCTCGCCGCGCGGCTGGTGGCGGCGTTGCAAAACGCCGGGGACGCAGTCGATGAGCGCATAGCGATGCTCGAGGCGGAGCTGTCGAGCGACCGCGCCGCCGGCGAGGAGATGGCCACCGAACTGCGGGCTTGTGCCGGGGAGGAGGCCGAGCTCCAGGCTCGGTTACGAGGCGCGGGTGAGATCGTGACGGGGGCGGAGGTCGCCGCGCAGCGGTTGCGCGACCAGGCCGGTGAGGCGGAGATACAGCTGCGGGAGATCTCCGAGCAGCTGGGGGCGGTGCCGGATGAGTCAGTGCAGTCGTTGGACGAAGAGCGGGCGCGGGCATTGGTCGCGCGAGTGGAGCGTTTGGCGCGGCGGCGCGAGCAGCTCGGGCCAATCAACCCGCTGGCACAGGAGGAGTACGCGGAGGCGCTAGCCCACGTCGAGGAGCTGGAGAGCCAGCGCGGCGATCTCGAGACGGCGCTGCGCGAGCTGCGTGGGGTCATCCGCGACACCGATCGTCAGATTCGGGAGACGTTCGAGGAGACGTTCGCGGCGGCGGCGCAGAACTTCGAAGACCTCGTAGGCGACGTGTTCCCGGGGGGCTCGGGGCGGCTGCGTCTGGTGGCCGATGAGCAGGCGCCCCGCGCGGTGCTCGGTGGGCAGCCGCTGCCCGAAGAGAGTGCAGAGGGCACTGCGGACGCGGCCGAGGCCGTCGCGGAGGCGGAGGCAGAAGAGCGCGATGCGGACGAGGAGGAGATGGGTGTGGAGATCGAGATCACTCCCGCTGGGAAGTCGACCAAGCGCCTCTCGTTGCTCTCAGGCGGAGAGAAGTCGATGACTGCGCTGGCGTTCCTGTTCGCGGTGTTTCTCGCGCGCCCATGCCCGTTCTACATCATGGATGAGGTCGAGGCCGCGCTTGACGATCTCAACCTGGATCGCTTCTTGGCGCTGCTGCGCCGCTACTCAGACCGCGCACAGTTCATCGTGATCACCCATCAGAAGCGCACCATGGAGGCCGCCGACTGGCTGTACGGCGTGTCGATGGGCGGCGATGGCGTGTCGAAGGTCATCTCGAGGCATCTGCCCACAGAGCAGACGCAGGCGCCCGAGGTAGCCAAGGTCGCTTAGAACCTGTTTCAAGAAGATCGGCGCGTCCGGATGCGGGTGGGTGGG
>DAIOGX010000032.1:0-24417 GCA_036744995.1 Solirubrobacteraceae bacterium
TCGCTCCACAATCGCCCCATCGGGGAGGTCGTGTATGAACTCACCGGACGGACACACGATGAGCTACTCGCCGGACTCCCCCAGACACGGAGGGGGCGCGAGCACGCTCGACGCGCGTCGTCTATCTCGGAGACGACGATCACGGACGTGTGCTGGAGGTCATGGTGGTCGAGGGCAAGCACGGCGAGCTGCTTGTGATCCATGCAATGAAGCTGCGCGACAAGTACCGAAAGCGTTACGAGGATCAGAAATGACAAAGTTCACGACAGCTAGCGGCGAGGTACTCACCGACGAAGACATTGAGGCGCTTGCCGATGAGGCGGAGCGCGGCTATGACCTCAGCAAGGCCACAAAGGTTACGATCGGAAGGCCATCCCTCGGCATCACTGGTGCCTCCCCGCGTGTGCAGGTGCGTGTGGATCCCAAGCTCGCCAAAGCGCTTCAAGCCCGTGCCCGCCGCGAGCAGCGCTCCGTCAGCGAGATCGCCCGCACCGCTCTACGCGAATACATCGAGCGCGCAGCCTGAGGCTGAACGGACCTGCTTGGCTCCGGTCATCGTCATCGGGCAGGAGTCGTCCGGGAGACGGCAGCATCGCCGAGTCCGAGCCCCAAGCAGCACTCAGGGGGAGGTGCTCCAGAGTTTCACGAGATCGCCGGGGCCGTCCCGAGGATCTCCGAGGCGCTGCCACTTGTAAGCCTGCTCCAGTTGCCGGCCGCGCTGGAAGTGATGCCGAGCGCCAGGAGCATCGCTGCTGTGATCGGCACACCACGAGTGCGCAACAGGCCGATCATCGGAGTGCCATCCCGTTGGAGGCAAGCGTCCTCCCAGTCCCAATTGAGCCTCACAAGCGGGCCGCGAGCGCGGGTTGGCGCTCGTGCGCTATCGGAGTTGGCGGGCGCTCGATTCCCGAGAGCCAGTCGGGGTGATTTGCGATCAGCGCGGTGAGCCGCTCTGAGGCCATCGGCGCTCCGAAATAGAAGCCCTGCGCGAGGTCGCAGTCGAGTGCCTGGAGTCGCGCGGCCTGGGCCACGGTCTCCACGCCCTCGGCGATCACCTGCAGGTTGAGTGCGTGCCCCATTTGGATGATGGCCGCGACCAATGCGCCAGCCCGCGGCGCCACGATATCTCCGATCAGCGTTCGATCGATCTTGACGCTCTGGAAGGGGAGGGCGCTGAGATAGCTCAAGGAGCTGTAACCCGTCCCGAAATCATCCAGCGACAGGCGCACGCCGAGATCGTGCAGCGACTCGAGACTGAGCCGCGCCTCGTCGAGGCACTCGATCAGAACGCTCTCGGTTATCTCGAGCGTGAGGAAGCCGGGCGCGATTCCCTCCGCGGCAATCACCTCGCTTACCAGATCGGACACTCCGTCGGACTCGACAAGCTGTCTGGTCGAAACGTTGACCGCGACCCCGGCAAAGCCTGCCTCCTCTTGCCAGCAGGCACAGTCATGTGCTGCTTGACGCATGATGCGCGCGCCGAGCTCATAGATCAGGCCAGAGTCCTCAGCAACAGGAATGAAGTCGATTGGCCCGACAGGACCCCAGTCGGGGTGTGTCCAGCGGGCGAGGGCCTCGGCGCCGACGATCTGATGAGTATGCAGGGACACCAGCGGCTGATAGTGGACGTAGATCTGGTCATCAGCGGCGAGCGCCGCTCGCAGCGCTGACTCGGTTCGAACGCGGCCGAGAACCTGCGAGCGGATCTCTGAGCGGAAACGCTCAGATCGGCCGCGACCGGCGGCCTTGGCTCGACGCAGGGCGGTGTCCGCATCGCGCAGGAGGTCGCCGGCGGTGGAGTCGATTGTCCTGCAGGCTATGCCGATACTCCCACTGACTGAGTATTCAACGCCGCTGAGCACCTCCGGTCCCTTCAGCACGCGCGTTAGCCGGTCTGCCATCTCGCTGGCGCTCGCCTCGGATGGAAGCGCCTCGAGTAGCACCGCAAATTCGTCGCCGCCAAAGCGCGCGAGCGTGTCCCCCGCGCGCATCGCGCCCGTAAGCCGGGCCGCCACTCGGCGCAACAGCTCGTCGCCGGCATCGTGTCCGAGGCTGTCATTGACGAGCGTAAAGCGATCGAGGTCGATCAGCAGAACAGCTATCAACTGGCCGCGCCGATCGCTTCGCGGGAGCGCATGGTCGACGCGATCGAGGAACAGCGTCCGGTTTGGCAGTCCGGTCAGCTCGTCGTAGAGCGTCTGATGGAGAATCGTCTCTTGCGCGCGCATCGCGGGCGTCACATCGCGCGCGATGCTGGAGGCGCCGATCACGTGGCCGTCGAGGTCGCGGATCGGCGAGACCGCCAGAGATATGGTGACCAGCGAGCCGTCCTTGCACAACCGCTCGGTCTGATAATCCTCGACGTGCTCGCCACTGAGCACGCGGCGCAGGATGTCCTGGCCCTCGCCGCCATGATCGGGCGGGATCAGCATGCTGACCGGCTGGCCGATCACCTCAGCGGCCGCGTACCCGTACAATCGTTCGGCGCCGCGATTCCAAACAGTGATGAGTCCCTCGCGGTCCTTGCCGAAAATCGCGTCCTGCGAGGATTCCACGATCGCCGCCGCCGCGTCAGGCAGCCGTGACCATGTGGTCCCGGCCGAGAGCGGTCGGGATTGTCGGCCATTTCGCCGTATGCCCAAACGTGTCAGGGCGGTAAGGACCGCAGGACGGCTCATCATTTGGACCTAATCGGCTCCCCGGATTCCAACGGGACAGTAGTTAACCCCGACTCGGCTGGCGCACCGCTCGACATGCGCGGCACGGCCGCGCTCGATATCACCGCTCATGCTGGCGCCGATCGCTGCCGAAGCTCAATAGAGAGCGATGTCCGTTCCCGTGGACGCCCCACTCCCGGAGCCCGCCAACGCGCGAGAGAGCGCGTGGCGAGCTGTCTGGGAGGAGCACCGCGCGGGATTGCTCGCAAAGGTGAGCGTGATCGAGCATGCGATCGCTGGGCTGGGCACGGCTGAACTCGACGAGCAGCTTCGCGGCGAGGCTTACCGCTCCGCGCACATGCTCAGTGGGTCGCTGAGCATGTTCGGCTTCACGCACGCCTCAGAAGCCGCACACGAGCTTGAGTTGGAGTTTGCGCAGCCAGCGCGGGCGCATGCGCCGGCCCTCTCGAGCCTCGTGGCGATCGTCCGTGGTGGGCTCGACGCCGAGCAGCTCGCACCGGGGCGAGCCAGTGTCCCGCAGGCCGAGAAGCGACGCGGCCGAACGCCGCGCTCCCACGCCCTCAAGCGCTGGCGGAGCGGGTCTCCTCCTCGGACATGATCTCAGCGACTCGGGCTGAGAGCTCCGCGGGCGTGAATGGCTTGTGTAGAACGCCGATGCTCCGCTCGTCGAGGCCCCGACTGAGGAGCTGGCTATCGGCATAGCCCGACATGAACAGGATGCGCGTCGAATAGCCGAGCGGGGCCAGGCGGGCGACGAGCTCCGGCCCGCTGATGTCTCCCATCACCACGTCGCTGAGCACGAGGTCGACCTGACCGCCCTTCTGCTCGAGGTATGTCAGGGCGTCGCGGCCGTTGGCGGCCTCCTGCACTCGATATCCTGACTCCTCGAGCACGGAGCGCACGAGTCGCCGCACGGCCGACTCGTCCTCCACGACCAGGACGACGCGCGCCTCTATGTGCTCCCCCGATCCCGCGAGATCGTCATCCGCGTCAATCGCGGCCGGAAGATAGATGGAGAAGGTGCTTCCGCGTCCCGGCTGCGTGTCCACCGTGATCGTTCCCGATGCCTGCTCGACGATCCCAAACACGGTGGCGAGCCCGAGCCCAGTGCCCTTTCCGCGCTCCTTGGTCGTGAAGAAGGGCTCGAAGATGCGGGCCCTCGTCTCGCTCTTCATCCCGCTGCCGTTGTCGGCGACCGTGAGCAGGACCCATTGGCCCGCGGCCAACCCGAGCTCGGCTGCCCGCGCGTCGTCAAGGTCGATATGCGTGGCCCCGACCCGCATCTCGCCCCCGTCTGGCATCGCGTCACGGGCATTGAGCACGAGGTTGACGAGCACCTGCTCGAGTTGCCCCGGGTCGGCGCGCACCGGCGAAAGGTCGTCGGCGACCTCGACCAAGAGGCCGGTGTCCCTGTCGATCAAGCGATGAAGCATCGGTTGGATGCCGCGTATCAGGGCACCGAGGTCGACGAGCTCTGAGACGCTCGGAGCGCGACGGCCGAACGCTAGAAGTTGGGCGACCAGCTCGCCTGCTCGGCCAGCTGCTTGACTGATCTCCCGAAGCTGTGTGAGCGATGTGTCGTCCTTGACCCGTCCGAGCAAGAGATCGGTATAGCCGCTGATGACCACGAGCAGGTTGTTGAAGTCGTGTGCCACGCCGCCGGCGAGCTGGCCGACCGCATCCATCTTCTGAGCCTGGATGAGGCGCTCTTCGAGCTCGCGACGAGCCGTCACGTCCACCGTCACGCCGTGCAGTCGCGACTCGCTGTCGTCACCGAGGGCGACGCGCACGCGATCGCGCACCCAGACCACCTGCCCGTCGGCGCTACGTACGCGGTATTCGTGGTCGTGGTCGCTCGCGCGGCCGATCGCCTCCTGGAAGTAGAGCTCGGCGAGCTGAAGGTCGTCGGGCTCGACGATCCGCTGCCAGAAATCATCCTCGTCGAGCCACGCGGAGAGTGGGTAGCCGAGCGTGTCCTCCGCGCGCTTGCTGACGAAACTGAACCGGCGTCGCTTCACGTCGGCCTCCCAGACGATCGCGTCGATCTCGTCCAAGATCGAGACGAGCCGTTCGCTCCCGGTCTCCGTCTCGGCGTCGGCCGTTTGCTCGCGCGCGAGCTCAGCGTATTCGAGCTCGGCGGCTCGCCGGTCGCTCACGTCGCGGACGATGCTCAGGACGAAGTCCTCTGAGTCGACGCTGATCGGGCTGAGGCTGATCTCGACGGGGAACTCACTGCCGTCCTCGCGCTGGCCGCAAAGCTCCAGATCGGTCCCCATCTCTCTCAAGCGCGGCTCGGCGGCGTAGCCGACCCGCTGGTCGATGTGCGCGAATCGAAACCGCTCGGGAATGAGCACCTCGACATCGCGGCCGAGCAGCTCACCGGGCCGGTAGCCGAAGAGGCCCTCGGTGCGTTGGTTGACGAGCGTGATCTGACCACTCGCGTTGACGAGCACGATCGCGTCCGGTACTGAATCAAACAGCGCTTCGAACAGACTCATACGGAGTCAATGATCCCTGATTTCGACCTTCAGAATTACAAGGCTATCGAAAACTCTGCCGTCAGGGAGCTCGCCAGCCGACTTGCTAGCCGCATTTTCCGCAACTTTAGGTGCGGAGATCCGTCAGAGCAAACGTTCTCGAAGTGCGACGCGCGTCGAGGTGGCAGCGGCGTGCAGCTCGACGAGTTGCTCCAGCTTGATGGCTGGGTCCTGGTTTCTGCTGCTCTGCTCCAAGCGTTGGCAGCTGAGTGCGAGCCGGGTTGCCCCGACGCTCGCGCTGCTGCCGCTGAGGAGATGCGCGGCACGCCTGCGCTCGCTGGAATCGCCGCGACGAATCGCGTCCTCGATCGCAGTCATGCATCTGGGCAGCGATCTCTCAAACGCCTGGATGAGGCTTTCGCGCATCTCCACGGTCAGTTCCTCGCGGAGCTCACGCACGATGGCATCGTCGAATGCCTCGCCCGCATTCCCGGCGATGGGCTCGAGCCTGGACGGGGCAGCGCCATGCGCTTGGTGAAAATGGGGGTCCTGCTCCCAGCCGGGCAACTGCTGATGCAGAATGGCCGCGAGCTCGTCGGCTCGAACGGGCTTGCTCAGGTAGGCATCCATCCCGGCGGCCAGGCAGCGCTCGCGGTCGCCGGTCATCGAATGCGCGGTCATGGCGATGATCGGCACGTGGTGGCCGTGCTCTGCCTCGCGGATGCGCCGTGTCGCCTCGTATCCGTCGATCTCCGGCATCTGACAGTCCATCAGGATGGCCGCGTAATCGTTGGCCAGGGCCATCTCCACAGCCTCGCGACCGTTGTGGGCAACGACTGTGCGCAGTCCTTGTTTGACCAGCAGGGCCGTGGCGACGGCGTCGTTGATCTGGTTGTCCTCGGCGATCAGGACGAGTGGCCCGTTCGGGTTCGCGGGCGTCTTTGCTCGTGGCTCTCGTTCGCGGTGCGAAGGCGAATCCGCGATCGCCTGGGTCACGGCGTTGTAGAGCTGCGATTGCCGTACTGGCTTGCGCAATACAGCCGAGACACCAAGATCGGGGAACGCCGTGCGCTCCAGCGGAGCGGAGCTCAGGATCACCATGTGCAGCCCACGCAACACGGGGCGCGCGCGGATGGCGCGAACCAGTTTCATGCCGTCCGCCTGCGGCATATCGAGATCGAGCACAACGAGCTGAAAGGGCACGCCGCCGCGCGCCGCTTGCTCGAGCTCCTCGATTGCCGCGCTCGGGCTGTCAACGCTCTCGCTCGCCAGGCCCCACCCCCGCAGATAGTGCGCGAAAATCGTGCGGTTGGTCTCATAGCCGTCGACGACGAGGGCACGCAGGCCCAGGAGCTCAGGACGGGACCGGAATGGCTTGTTGGGGGTTGCCACAGCCGGCAGATTGGCCGTGAACCAGAACGTGCTGCCCCCGCCCGCGCGCGGTCCCGCCCCGATCGCGCCGCCCATCTGATGCGCGAGCTCGCGCGCGATCGTCAAACCGATGCCCGTGCCGCCGAACAGCCTGGTCGTGGATTGGTCGGCCTGTACGAACGGCTCAAACAGTCGCGCCGCCTCGTCGGCTTCGATGCCGACGCCGGTATCGGAGACCGCGAAGCGCACCATGTCGGCTCCATCGCCGGATACACGCACGAGTACCTCCCCGGCGCTGGTGAACTTGATCGCGTTGGAGAGCAGGTTCAGCAGGATCTGACGCAACCGACCCCGATCGCCGTTGACCGTCGTGGCTAGATTCGCATCGATCGAGTGGCCGATTGCCAGACCCTGAGCGTGCGCCTGCTCGGCGAGCATCTGACAGGCCTCCTCGACGGCGCCGCGCAGCTCGAAATCGATCGGATCGAGCTCGAGATGCCCCGCTTCGATCTTCGAGAAGTCCAAGATGTCGGTGATGATCGCGAGCAGCGCCCGACTCGATGCCTCCAGCGCATCGGCATACTCGCGTTGAACCCTATCCAGCGAGGTGTCGTTCAACAGGTTGGTCATCCCGATGACCCCGTTCAGCGGCGTGCGAATCTCGTGACTCATGTTGGCGACGAACTCCGACTTCAGGCGCGAGGCCTCGACGGCTTCCGCGAGGATCGTCTTCTGGCCGGTGAGGTCTGTGGAGATGCCGGCGATCGCGGTCACCTTCCCGTTCTCGGTGCGAACGGGGAACTTCAGCGACAGATAGCTGCGGGGACCTTCTTGCGTGTCGATCTCCTGCTCGAAGGACATCGCGGTGGCGCTGTCGATCACCGCCCGATCGGTAGCCCTGATCTGCCTCGCGGTGATCGGTGAGCCGATCTGATCCTCGGAGCGGCCGAGCACCTGCTCCGCCTTCAGGCCGCGAATACGTTCGAACTCGCGATTGACCAACAGATAGCGGCTGTCCGCGTCCTTGACGTAGATCGCGGCGTTCGCGTTGTCCAGGATGCCCTGGAACCGTTCGCCGGTGATGCGCAGGGACAGCTCTCGTTCCTCGAGCGTGCGCGACATCGCATTGAATGCCCGAACCAGGGCGCCGAGCTCGCCTCGCTGCTGCCCCCGGACCTTTGTGCCGAGCTTGCCCTCGCTCAACGCCGCCGCCGCATCGGCAACGCGACGGACGGTGCTCAGTACGGCTCGAGCGAGATAGATGTTGAGCGCCCCCGTGAGGAGGGCAAGTACCGCAAACCCACACGCTGCGACGATCAGGGCCGTTCGTGGACTAGCGGGGCCGAGTCCGCCGATGCCCAGCACGAGCAGCACGAGCACTCCCACGATGATCGTGAGCAGGACGCCAATGGCGCCGAACACCCCTGAACGCAAACCGACTGGACGGGCGAAGTCCATCAGTCGATACCATATCGACCAGCAAGGCGTCCAAATTAGGGTCGCTCACGCCGCTCGGTGGCATGAGCGTCGATCGAGTCCAGCAGGGCATCGGTCAGAACCTGTGGCGCGACGCCCTTGCGCAGATAGGCCACTGCTCCCGCCTGCATGAACTCACGCACGACCCCGTCGGACTCATCGATGGACAAGACCACGATCGCGGTGTCGGGAGCGACCTCGTGGATCCCGCGAACGGCGTGCAAGCCGCCACCCCCGGGCATCTCGACGTCGACGAGGGCGGCGTCCGGCTGACTGGCCTTGGCGAGCTTGACGGCCTCCTCGCCGTCGGCGGCGAGACCTACGACATCAAACTCCTGGTTGAGCGACATGCCCAGCATCGACTGAACAACCGGGTCATCGTCGGCGATCATCAACCGCGGATGAGACTGGTTGGGAAGAGTGGAAATCATCGGGAATCATTCTCCTTCGCGGGTCACTGGGCGAGGAACCTTGGGAAAGCTTCTATTTATCGGCAGTGCAGGGGCGGTACTTGACTATCGGCTGCCCGCGATTCGCACTGCCGATCGAGGCGGTACCTTCTAGACGATGGGCAGTGAGGAAATCAGGACGGGCGGCGCGACCGCCGAGGACGAGGCGCTCTCGGCGATGCCGAGAATCCGAATCGTCCTCGCGGATGACCATGAGGTGGTGCGCAGCGGCTTGAGATTGCTGCTCGAGAGCGAGCCTGACCTCGAGGTCGTTGCCGAGGCCGGCGATGTGGAGAGCGCGAGGCGCTATGTGCGCGGCCATCATCCCGCGGTGCTCGTGCTCGATCTGAATATGCCGGGTGGTTCGACTCTCGAGACGATTCCCAGCATCCGCGAGGAGTCCCCGGCCACACAGATCGTGGTGCTGACAGCGCACCGAGAGCCCGCGCTCGCGCGCGAGGCACTCAGCGCGGGCTCTCTCGGCTATGTGCTCAAGGACGCCGCCAACGATGAGCTCGTGGAGGCTGTGCGCGCTGCCGCGGTGGGGGAGAGCTTTCTCGATCCCAGGCTCGACTCGCTGCTTGCCTCTGAACCCTCGGGGAGAGGACCAGATGGCCTGTCCGAGCGCGAGGTCGGCGTGCTGCGGTTGATCGCGCTGGGGCACACCAACACCAAGATCGCGGAGCAGCTGTACCTGTCTGTGAGGACGGTCGAGACCCACCGCTCGCACATTCAGCGCAAGCTGGGACTCTCCACCCGCGCGGAGCTCGTCAGCTACGCGCTCGAGCGCGGGCTGATCAAAGCATGAGTTCCAAGATTTGGGGCAGAGGCGAGGTTTGGTGATGGTATGATTCCAATCTGTCCAACAGAAACCTTTGAGTAGCAAAGGCCGCGGCTTCTCCGGAGCCGCGGGGGCAAGATCACGGACCCAGCGAGATCGCCAGTGACCTAGATGCACGACGAGCTCTTCGACCCGAGGACATTCGGCTCCGCCGAGGAGGTCGTCGAGTTCGTGGGCAACGTGCTCGAGTCCTCAACCGAGTACTCGATCGTGGCGACCGATCCCGTGGGGATCATCCTCCTCTGGAACGAGGGCGCACAGCGTCTCTACGGATACGCGCCCGCGGAGGTCATCGGGCGCTCCTGGGATCTGCTGCACACCGAGCAGGATGTGCAGCAGGGTCTGCCGCACGAGATGATGCAGTGCGCCCTGGAGGAGGGCAAGTGGGAGGGCACGGTCACGCGCGTTCGCAAGGACGGAAGCCACTTCACGGCGCGGGTGGTGACGACGCCGCGCCGGCGTCCCGGTGGCGAGCGCGCCGGTTTCCTTTTGATGTCGAGCGACATCAGCGAGAAGGTTCGCCTCAACCGGGAGCTCGACTACGCGCGCTCGCTGCTCGAGCTGGCGCCCGACGCGATGGTGATCGTCAATGCCGAGGGTGAGATCCAGCTCGCCAACGCCGCGACCGAGAGGCTGTTCGGCTACGCGCGTGAGGCGCTGATCGGGTCTCCTGTCGAGATCCTGATACCCGATCGCTATCAGGAGCGTCATCCCGACCATCGCGCGGGCTTCTTCGCCGCGCCGCGATCGCGTTCGATGGGCGAAGGTCTCGAGCTGTCGGGCCGCCGCCAGGACGGCAGCGAGTTTCCCGTCGAGATCAGTCTCAGCCCGCTCGAGACCGAGGACGGCTTCCTGGCCACGGCGGCGATCCGCGACGTCACCGAGCGCAAGCGCGCCGAGGGCAAGTTCAGAGGGCTGCTCGAGTCCGCCCCCGACGCGATGGTGATCGTCAACCGGGAGGGCGAGATCCAGCTCGCCAACGCCGAGACCGAAAAGCTGTTCGGCTACCGCAGCGACGAGCTGATCGGTCGGCGCGTCGAGGTGCTGATCCCGCTCCGCTACCACGATCGTCATCCCGACCATCGCGAGGGCTTCTTCGCCGCGCCGCAGGCCCGTCCGATGGGCGCCCAGCTCGACCTGTCGGGCCGGCGCAAGGACGGAGTCGAGTTCCCGATCGAGATCTCCCTCAGCCCGCTGGAGACCGAGGAAGGCCTGCTCGCCACGGCGGCGATTCGCGACGTCACCGAGCGCAAGCGCGTGGAGCGGGACCTGAGCGAGGCGAATGCCCAGCTGGAGAGCGCAAGCCGCGCCAAGGATCGCTTTCTGGCCAGCATGAGCCACGAGCTGCGCACGCCGCTGAACGCGATCCTCGGCTTCACCGGCACCCTGCTGATGGGGCTGCCAGGGACGCTCAACGATGAGCAGAGCACGCAACTGCGCACGGTGCAGCGCAGTGGCCGGCACCTGCTCTCGCTGATCAACGACCTGCTCGATCTCGCGCGGATCGAGTCGGGCAAGATGGAGCTCAAGATCGAGCCGATCGACTGCCGAGACCTGCTCGAGGAGGTGATCGTCGGGCTTCGGCCGCTCGCCGAGGAGAAGGGGATCGCGCTCGAGGTCCTCGCCGCGGAGGACGGGTTGGAGTTGAGCAGCGACCGGCGCGCACTGAGCCAGATTCTGATCAATCTCACCAACAACGCGATCAAGTTCACCGATCAGGGCAGCGTGCTGCTGGAGCTCAGCCGCCGGCACGACGACGGCGCGTTGGTGACGTGCTTCGGCGTGACCGACACCGGCTGCGGGATCAGGGCTGAGGACCGGGAGCGGTTGTTCGCCGCGTTCGAGCAGATCGGCGGCCCGGACGCACGCCCGTATGAAGGCACCGGGCTGGGGCTGTACATCTGCCAGACGCTGGCCCCCGTGGTCGGCGGCGCGATCACGTTCGAGAGCGCCCTCGGCGAGGGGAGCACGTTCGCGCTGGAGATCCGGGAGCCGGTGCCACGATGACGGCGTCCATCCTCGTGGTCGAGGACAACGAGGACAACATCAGGCTGATCGACTATCTCCTCAAAGCGCACGGCTACGCGCCGCTGCTCGCGCGTGACGGCTACGAGGGCGTCCGGCTCGCGATCGAGAACCGCCCGGACGTGGTTCTGCTGGACATCCGGATGCCGGGGATGGACGGCTATGAAGTGGCCGCGGCGCTCAAAGCGGAGCCCGGGCTGGCGGGCATGCGCGTCGTGGCGGTGACCGCATCCGCGATGGTCGGGGACCGCGAGCAGATCGCCGCCGCCGGCTTTGACGGCTACATCGACAAGCCGATCGACCCCGAGACCGTCATCGCTCAGGTCGAGCGCTGGCTGCCCGAGCCAGTGCGCTCACAGGAGTCACCCGGGAGTCGATGATGGCCTCGATTCTGGTGCTCGACGATCGGCCGGTCGAACGTGAGCTGCTCGAGCTCGTGCTGGGCTCTGCCGGCCACACGGTGCTGCAGGCAGCCAATGGTGAGGACGCGCTCGCGCTGGCCCATGCCGAGCACCCCGACCTGATCATCGCCGACGTCCTGATGCCCGGGATGGACGGTTACGAGTTCGTGCGAGCGTTGCGCGAGGACCCGGACACCGCTGCCACCCGCGTGATCCTGTGCACGGCCACCTACGACGAGGATGAAGTCCGGCGCCTGGCCCTGGCGTGTGGGGTCTCGCACATCCTGATCAAGCCAGTTGAGCCGCACGAGATCCTGAGGGGAGTCGAGGCGGCCCTGAGCGCAGAGTCCGAACCCGCGCCGCTGGAGTCAGTCGAGGACTTCGAGCACGAGCAGCTGCGCGCGGTCAACGCCAAGCTGATCGAAAAGGTCGCCGAGCTGGAGAAGGCCTCGCGCCTGAAGTCCGAGTTCGTCGCCAACATGAGTCACGAGATTCGCACGCCGCTGAATGGTGTGATCGGGATGACGAGGCTGCTGGGTGATACCTCGTTGGATCCATTGCAGCACGAGTACGTCGAAGCGTTGGAGGCCTCCAGTGAGGCGTTGCTGAGCGTGATCAACGACGTCCTCGACTTCTCGAAGATCGAAGTTGGACGTCTGGAGCTCGCTCCGATCGAGTTCGATTGCCGTGGCGCGGTCGAGGAGGCGCTGCTGATGCTCGCCTCCTCAGCGCGAGCCAAGGGCCTACAGATAAGCCATCGCGTCGAGAGCGATGTACCTGTGACCGTACGGGGTGATCGCGCCAGGCTGCGTCAGATCCTGCTGAACCTGCTCTCCAACGCCGTCAAGTTCACCGCCTCCGGTGAGATTCAGCTCCGCGTTTGCGTCGGCGAAGGCGATCGGCTGCGCTTCGCGGTCTCCGATACCGGCGTCGGGATCGACGAGCACCAGGCAGCATCGTTGTTCGAGGCCTTCGCGCAGGCCGACCAGTCCACCACACGCCGATACGGCGGTACCGGGCTTGGGCTTGCGATCTCGCGCGAGCTCGTGAGCCGGATGGGTGGGGAGATCGGCGCCGAGAATCGCGACGGCGGGGGCGCCACATTCTGGTTCACCGCAGAGCTGCCGGCGGTCGCCATGGTGGAAGGGCCGGCCCGCGCTCACCCCCAGCTCGATCCGGCCGTCCGATCATCCGGCGGAGCACCTGTGCTGCTTGCCGAGGACAACGAGATCAACCGCACGGTCGCCACGGCGCTGCTGAGGAAGCGGGGGCTGCGAACAGAGATCGCCCAAGACGGCCGTGAGGCCGTCGAGATGGCGAGCGAGCATCGATACGCCGCGATCCTGATGGACTGCCAGATGCCCGAGCTCGACGGATACGAGGCGACCCAGCGCATCCGCGAAGCCGAGCACGGCCACCACACCCCGATCATCGCGATGACCGCGCATTCGATGCCCGGCGATCGCGAGCGCTGCCTGGCCGCCGGGATGGACGACTACCTCGCAAAGCCCGTGCGGGCAGAGGCGCTCGACGGCGTCATCGAGCAATGGTTTCCAGGCCGCGAGCCAGACGACGCTCAGCCGGGCGTCACGGCCGGGAGCGCCCTCGACGCGGGCGGTCCTTCCGCACACGATGAGCAGGGAGTGGATCGCACGACCATCTCCCAGCTCAAGGACACACTGACCTCGGATATGCGCAGAGCGCTCCTACAGACCTTTGAGGAGTCGCTGTCGAAGTGCCTCGCCGACATTGCGAGCGCGGCTGGGCGTGAAGACCGGGTCGAGCTCAAACGGTTGGCGCACCTCTTGAAGGGCAGCTGCGCAGCGGTTGGCGCCGCTCGTCTGAGCCTGAGTGCTCAAGCACTCGAAGACCTCAGCACCGAACCGGGTGCGACCGTCGGTCAAGAGCAGCTCGACGAGCTCAACACGGCCGCCGTGGAGAGCTGCCCGGCGCTACGCAAGCAGCTGCTGTAGGGGGGACGTAGTGCTGCGAGTCAGGGAAAACTACGGTCTAACAGTGGCCTGAAAGGCCGATTTTAGCCTGGTATGAACCGTCACTCGAGCCTGACACCATCCAGACGCGCCTGGCGGTCGATGGATGACAGGCGGCTCCGGGGCCTCACTCGGGCTGGATGGTCTCGAGCACCGGCGGGCTGAAGCGAGCCCGCCGGTGACGGCGGAGCCGGTGGTGTCCCCCGGGTCTCCTAGCGGGGGATGTCACCGAGTTCGCCGCGACCGACGAAAGCTCTCCGATGAACACGCTACCAACAACCTCCCTCGCCCCCGCCGGCCATCGTCCGCGCTTGGTGATTGCAGACGACGACCCCGTGGCTCAGTCGATGTTGGGCATGTCGCTCGGCCGGGAGTTTGAGATTGTCGGCGTAGCCGCTGACGGTGAGGAGGCGATCGAGCTCGCCAGGGCCAGTCAGCCCGACGCCGCGCTCCTCGATGTCGTGATGCCCAAGGGTGGCGGCCTGCGCGCGGTGCGCGGGATCCTCGAGGTTGCTCCCGATACCGCGATCGTGATGCTGTCCGGTGATAAGTCCCACGGGATAGTGCGTGAGCTGATGCAGGCGGGCGCGATCTCCTACCGTCGCAAGGGCGTGGCGCCGCATGCTCTCGCTGAGGCTTTGACCGAGTCAATCAAGGTTCATATCGCCGAGCGCCGCGGGTCGGCCTGGGCAATCCTCGCTTGGTATTGCGTGGGCCTCGACCGTCGGTCTCGCCAGCGGATACGCAAGATGAGGTGTAATCCGGCTCGGTTTGGGTAGAGCCCGGCTCCTCGGCGCGTCTATAGCCGAGACGAGCGGAGATGCGTCTGCTGTGGAGCGCGCCCTCACCGTGGTGCCAGCCCTTGCTGGCGTGTAGTGAGTATTTTCTTTTATCTAAAATTACCGGGAAAATACTGATGAAACACGCCTAGCGCGCCATTAGGCTGCGCGTAGATCGTATGAGTCACTTTGATGTGAGTGCAGAACAGTCGAGCCGTATGGAGTTCGCGCCCACGAGCGGCCTGGCGGACGTCAAATTGACTCACCCCTACGGGCAGGCCCACTTGGTGCCCAGGATGTCTGAGGCGGCAGTCCAAGAGCAGAGCAAACGGGCAAACGCCCTGCTCGCGCTCGCGCTGACCATCGCCTGCATCGTCCTGGTCATGTTTGACTTGTTCCTGTTGGCGTCGGGTTCCTGAACCAGGCGCCGTGCATGGCGATGATCGCGATGATCTGGCGCGTGCTATGACGTCTGCGCCACGACGGGTGTGTTGCTCTCGGCCCAGTTCCGGAGGAACGCCTCGGTCGCGTCCACGTCGAGGGGTCGGGCGAACAGGAATCCCTGTCCATGGTCGCAGTCCTCGTCTTGTAGGAGGGAGAGCTCCTGTTGGTCCTCGATGCCCTCGGCGAACGTCTCGAGCGAGAGGGCCTTGCCGAGCTGCACGAGGGTGTGGATGAGGGTCTCGCCCTCCTTGTTGTGCTGCAGCTGCGAGATGAACGAGCGGTCGATCTTCAGGGCGTCGACGGGGAAGCGCTGTAGATGAGCGAGGGAGGAGTAGCCGGTGCCGAAGTCGTCGATCGCTATCCGCACGCCGAGTGCCTTGATCTCGGTGAGGCGACGGACGGTGTCCTCGACGTTGCGCATCAGCGTCGTCTCGGTGATCTCGATCGTCAGCGCTTGTGGGAGAAGGCCGCTGCCGGCAAGCGCGCTCTCGATGTCGGTGATGAGCTGGTCGGTGTCGAGCTGGCGTCCGGAGACGTTGACGGCCATCCCGATCGGATACCCCGCCGCGCGCCAGGCGGCGCCCTGACGGCAGGCCTCTCTCAGAACCCACCCACCTACCTCGACGATCAACCCCGTCTCCTCGAGCAGCGGGATGAAGTCGTTGGGTTGGACGGTCCCGCGTACCGGGTGCTTCCAGCGGATCAATGCCTCCACACCGGTGGGGTTCATGTCGTTGAGGTCGATCGTCGGCTGGTAGGCGAGGACGAACTCTTTCTTTTCGAGCGCTTCGCGCAGGTCCATCTCGAGCTCCATGCGGTGCTGCATGGTGTGCTGCATGCCGTCCTCGAACACGGCGTAGCGATGCTTTCCGTCCCACTTCGCGCGATACATCGCGATGTCCGCGTTGCGCAACAGCTCCTCGGCGGGGATCTGCTCTCCCGCGGCGATCCCGATGCTCGCCGTCACGGTCACGCGGGTCTCTTGGTCCTTACCGAGGTTGAACGGTGGGGCAAGCGCGTCGAGGAGGCGTTCGGCGATCAGCTCGGGCCCCACCTCGAGCGTGAGCGCTTCGGAGATCACGACGAACTCGTCCCCGCCAAGACGGCCCAGCGCGTCTGCGCTGCGGATCACCCCGTCGAGCCTCGCGGCGACCGCCCGCAGCAGCTCATCGCCGACGCCGTGACCGAGCGTATCGTTGATTGACTTGAAGTTGTCGAGATCGACGAACAGCGCCGCGACCGGTGTTTGGCTGCGAACGGAGCGCGCGAGCATCTGCTCGACACGATCGAGGATCAACGTACGGTTCGGGAGTCCGGTCAACGGGTCGTGTGTGGCGAGGAAGGAAAGCTCCTCCTCGCGGCGTCCCAGCTGCTCGTCCATCAGCAGCCGCTCGGCCTCGAAGCACTCGCACATCCGCAGCAGGCTGAACTCGAGACTCAGCTGCAGGATGCTCAGGGCTTGAGCGACCGCCTCCGGTGAGCTGCTCAGCTCGCTGGCGCTCTCGTGCAGCACCTCAGCCATCACGTTGCGCCACGCGAAGCAGCGCTTGGTCACCTCGTCCAGCGTGGCCGCGCGCTGAGCGGCCAGCTCGGCGAAGATCTCCCATGTCTCCCGGCCGACCTCGACCGCCACCTCGACGCCCTCCCCGGCGATCCAGCGCGACACCGCCATCGTCGAGCTGATGCTGATCCGCTCGAAGCTCCCCTGGACCACACCGTCGACCTGTTGGTAGTCCGGCCCGGCGGTCAGCGCGACCGTCCGCTCCAGCACCTCCCCGGCCCTGGCCTTCAGCGCCTCGCCGAGTACAGGCAGATCCTTCACAGGCTGCTGCAGCGCGGCCGGCGGCACCGGCGGCGCGTGCTTTTCATCCTTTTCTGAGCGCGAGTGCTGAACGGACATCTCAACTCGACAATCGGAACGCCAGCACTCAAATCAGACAGTAATTACCCGCAGGAGAAACCGCTGTCAATACGGATTCTAGAGCCAGCCGCGTTTGTTGGCGAGGATGACGGCCTGGGCGCGGTTGGTCACGCCGAGCTTGCGATAGGTGTTGTGAAGGTGGCTGCGAACGGTGCTGACGGAGAGGGTGAGATCGTGTGCGATCTGCTTGTAGACGAGGCCTTTGGCCAGCTGCTGAAGCACCCGGAGCTCCTGGCGGGAGAGTGGGCACGGATCGATGGGGCGGCGCTGGCTGCAGGCGCCCGGAAGTTCGTACATCAATCCTCGCAGCTCGCCGGCGCCGAGCCCGATAGCGCGGGCGCTCTGGCGCATCTCGCTTGGGGAAACGCGTGCTCCCTGCTCGTAGTGGGCGAGCATGTCGGCGAGCCGGATGAACGCCGCGTCGCCTTCGGCCTCTGGGTTGTGGTGGTGCTCGATCGGGGTGGCCAGCGACGCCGGCAGTCCCCAGCGCCGGATCAGCACGCCCCCGACCAGCGCATGGTCGACGCCGAGCTCACGGCGCTCGGCGTGGATTCGCTGCTCTGCGTGCGTGCCCTCTGGTGGACCCGGCCCGGATAACCGGCGTAGGCGTAGGCATAGATCAGCACCAGCTTGCCGATGTCGTGCAACAGGCTTGTCACGGCGAGGCGGTCACGGTTCTCATAGTTCACCTCGCAGGCGATCCTGTCGGCGGCGCGCTGGGTGGCAAGAGCGTGCAGCCGGAAGCGCTTCGGTGCGGAGCTCCAGACGACGGGGTGCTCGAAGAAGTCGAAGGTGTGCACGCGGCTCGCGAGCGCGTGGACAGCCTGGGGACGCAGCAGTTCGACGGCGGAGACCGTGGTGTCGACACGCGCACGGCCGGGCTGCGCGGTGTTGGCGAGGCGCAGGACGGCGATAATCAAGGCGACGTCGGACTCGATGGCTGAGACGACGTCGGCCGTGGCGACGTGACCGTTGTTGAGCACCGACAGCAGGCGATCGCGCGACTCGGCCAGCGCGGGAAACACCTCGAGCGCTTCGAATGCCGTGATCAGGCGTCTACCGTGGCCTTGGTGTTGATTACACGGGCTATGCGATCCGTTCTGCCGAGTGAGGAGCGTCGATGTCACTACCTCATTTACGGCAGTCGTGGCGCCCAGGCACACCGTAGTTCACCGCGACTTGACGATCGACCAGGTCGCATTTCTGAGTGCCGAGTTCGCGGCATACGGGGTCGCGGCGATCTGGGAGGACCGTCCCTTGCCCACCAGCGGAGTCACTCGAGTTTCGGGGTTTTCGAGGTTTGAGCGTGGCGTAGTGATGACTGGTGTGGTTGGCACCTGGCGGGTGTGTGTGGCTGGCTGAGCGACGGGTCGGGGGTGGGCTGAGCGTGACCGCAGGATGGTTGGCGGCGACCCCGAATCCGGTGGGCGTAAACCCATCTGGCCGCAGGGCGTAACGAGCGCGTCTGTGGCCCTTCCACCGGGAGGTCGCCGCCATGAATCAGGTTCCCAGTTCGCTTGCCGGTCTGCTTTCCCTGCTCGCACCGTGCTTCACGGCCCCGAGCTTTCAGACCTTCAGCATGCTGACCGTTGGGTTCATCGCCCGCATCCGTGAGAACACCGTCTGCGGGATGCTCCAAGCCGCCGGCCTGGCCGGCGACTGGCATCACAGCCGCGCGCACGCCTTCTTCGCGTATAGGCGCTGGAATCCCGACGAGCTCGGCCTCGCACTGCTCGGATTCCTGGTCTCCGTGCTGCTGGAAGCCGACGCTTCGATCGCACTCGCTGTCGATGACACCCTCTTCGGCAGGTCGGGCAAGCACGTATACGGCGCGCACTACCTCCACGACGGCGCCCAACCCGAGGGGTCCGGCAAACGCACGCGTCTGGGCAACTGCTTCGTCAACGTCGTGCTCGTCATCGCGCTGCCCTGCACCGGCGGAAAGACGATCGGGCTGCCCGTGCTCTTCCGGCTCTTCCGACCCAAGGACGATCAGCACCCCGACAGGCCCTCCCCACCCGAGCTCGGCCGAAAGCTCATCGACCTCGTCATCAAGCACTTCCCCGGCCGGCAGGTAGAGCTCGTGATGGACGGCGCCTACGCCTCCAGAGTCTGGCAAGGGCTGCCCGCGCACGTCAACTTGACCACCAGGATGCGCGCCAACGCCGCGATCCACGAGCTGCCGGCCCCACGCCGAGAAGGCCAGCACGGCCGCACGCCCCTGAAGGGCAAACGAATGGCGAGCCTCGCCGAGATCGCCAAGGCCGCGACCTTCAAGCCCGTCAGCCTCACGGGGCGCGACGGCAAGACCCGCACCGCGCTCGTCCACGAGTTCACTTGCCTCTGGTACAAGCCGTTTCGCACCCGGCCGCTCAAAGTCATCCTGATCCGCAACCCCAACAGCACCAAGACCGACGGCTTTGACATCGCGATCGCCACCACCAATACCGATGCCACCCCCGCACAGACCATCGAACGCTATGACGGACGCTGGGTGATCGAGACCGTCCACCAAGAAGCCAAGAACCATGGCGTCGGCGATGCCCGCAATCGCGTACCCGGAGCCGTCAAGCGCACCGTCCCATTCGGGTTCCTCACCATGACAATCACGATCGCGTGGTACCAGCTCCACGGCGACCCCCAAGCCGACCTCAAAGAGCGCCGCACACACGCACCCTGGTACCGCCAAAAGACCACCGTCAGCTACCAAGACATGCTCGCCGCGCTACGCCGCGAGCTCATCCGCGCAGAGTTTCACGCACAAGCACACCCGAACAGCACATATCAACAAATCACACAACCCCAACCACCATCAGCAACCGCGGCCGCCTAACCCCCGAAAGTCGAGGGAGTCAGGTTGTCGAGTTTTTGGGAGAGAGAGAAGGGTAGGGTTTTTCAGCAGGTTTTTTGGGTCTGGTCTTCTATAAACCAAAGATCCATGGCAAGGCTCGCACTGAGGATCGAAAGGTTGACTTTTTCCCTGCCACGCCGCCTCGGGATTGGCATGGCCGAGGTTGTGGGCTGCCGGCCGATCGTCGTACGGTTCGCTGGGTCTGGATGCATGCAGACGGGGTCGCGCCACTACGTCGTGCGCTCGTTCAATGAGGCGAGCTCTACACGCTGGCCGTTGACCATTTGGCTGATGACCGCGGCGTAGTCGATGGGTCCACTTCGCGCTAACCTCTGCGTGCGGTTCAAGGGGGTGTTGGCGTTGATCCCTCCTCGCGCCATGCTCTCGGGCGCCGCGGCTGCCCAACCCGGGGTCGCGGCGCCCAACTCTTGTGAGTGGTCGCCGGTCGTGGGGTTGAAGTCGCTGTAGTGTTGCCGCGTGACGTTCGGGATCACCCTTGATTCAGGTTTCGCGGCGCCTGCCGGGTCAGATTGGTTCGACCTCAGCACATTTCGCTAGGCGCCGCCAAGCGCGTGGGGCTTTACTTTCATCACCCGGCATGCCTGGAGCACGATCCGCGTGTGCATATGCCCGAGCACCCGGACACGCCGCAGCGCCTGCAGGCGATCGAGCGGATGCTGGCCGCGCACGACGACTGCGGTTGGGAGCGCCGCGAGGCCCCGCCAGCCTCCGAGACCCAGCTCCAGCTCGTACACAGCGCGCGTCATGTCGAGGGGATCAAGGAGCTGGCGATGGCCGGCGGCGGGGCAATCGACCCTGACACATTCGTCGGTGAGCCCTCCTATCGCGCCGCGCTGCATGCAGCGGGCGGCGCGTGCGAGATGACGCGGGCGCTGATCGCCGGCGAGGCGAGGTATGGGTTCTGCGGCGTGCGACCCTCCGGCCACCACGCCGAGCCAGACCGCGCGATGGGGTTTTGCCTGTTCAACAACGTCGCGATCGCGGCGCAGTTCGCGATCTCGGAGCTTGGCGTCCGGCGTGTGTTCATCCTCGACTGGGATGTCCACCACGGCAATGGCACCGCCGAGGCGTTTCGCCGCCGCCCCGATGTGCTGTTCGCGAGTATTCATCAGTCAGGGATTTATCCGGGCACCGGCCCGCTGAGCGACGCCGGATCAGGCCCCGGCGAGGGCTACACGATCAATCTCCCCGTACCGGCCGGCTCCGATGAGGAGTTGTGGCTATCGCTGCTCGAGCACATCGTGCTCCCCGCGGCCCGGGCGTTCGAGCCCGCGCTTGTGCTGATCTCCGCCGGCTTTGACGCGCACCGCGCGGATCCACTGGCCAACTGCCGGCTGGAGGCGAGCTCCTTCGCGGAGATGGCCCGCCACGTCCGGGACTTCGCCGAGGAGCTGGGTGTGCCGATCGGAGCGGTCCTCGAGGGGGGCTACGAACCCGCTGCGCTGGCAGAGTGCGTGCGCGAAACGCTCACGGCGCTCAGCGGGGAAGAGCCGGCTACCTCTGCGGCGCCCGAGGCGTTGCTGACCTCACGCGCCGCCGCTCACGTCGGGCACTACTGGCCGCTGTAGGTCACGGCGCGTAGTTTTCCACGTCGAACTGGCGGTCAATCTCGGATGCCCGATCTTGCGCTGTCCACGAGAGTTCAGCGCGTGATAAGCGCATGTCCGATTCCGATAGACCACGAGGACAGTCGAACTGTGTCCGTTGACACGCCACGGGAGGCCGAGCTCGTCAGGCTGCGCGACGGCTCCTCGGTGACGATACGCGCGGTGAGCGACCATGACGAGCCGGCGCTGCGGTCCTTTCTGGAGAGCCTGTGCCTGGAGGCGCGGCGCCTGCGGTTCTTCAGCGGAGCGGCGAACATCGCGTCCGCTGCGCACCTGGCGGCCGCTGCGGACGCGGAGCACTGTGGGCTGATCGCACATGACGAGATGGGCGTGCTCGTCGGGCATGCCACCTACGTCAAGCTCGACGAGACGCGGGCGGAAGTCGCCGTCGAGGTCGCCGACCACCTCTACGATCGCGGTCTCGGCACGATCCTCATCGAGCGGCTGGCGATCATCGCCGAGCAACGCGGGATCACGCATTTCGTGGCTGAGGTGCTCTCTGAAAATCACGCGATGTTGGATGTCTTTCGAGAGGGCTTCGATGGGCGTGTGGTACGCCAAGCGGGGTCGGAGAAGCGAGTTGAGTTCCTCACCTCGAGCTGGCGCTTGGCGCGCGCGCGCTTTGACATGAGCACCAGAAGAGAGGGATAGGTTTTCCGATGTTTCACAAGGTCATCGTCGGCTTTGATGGCAGCGAGCACGCGCGTGACGCACTCGCGCTGGGCGCGGCCCTTACCGCTGCTGGCGGCGAGCTCATCGTGTGCTGCGTGCACCACTTCAAGTCGCTGTCCGCGCGGGTGGATCCAGCCGAGCCCCGCCTCGACCGGGCGGCGGCCGAGCGATGCGCCGAGGAAGCGACCGGCCTCGTCAGCTCGGTTGCGATCAACCCGATACTGGTTGCCGGCGCTGGCGCCGCCATAGCGCTGCAACACACGGCCAAACAGCAGCACGCCGATCTGATCGTCCTCGGCTCTTCCCATCGCGGAACCCTCGGACGCGTGCTCATGGGGAGCGTCACACAGGAGACGCTGCACGAGGCGTCCTGCCCCGTCGCGATCGCGCCGGTCGGCTTCCATGATCGCCCAGGGAACAGTGCCATCACGCGGATCGCCGTCGGCCACGACGTCGTCGAACCGACGCCGGACGCGCTGTCGGCGGCCGTCGCGCTGTGTGAAGAGACCGGCGCCGAGCTGCTGCTCGTCGCGGTCGCGGAGGACGCCGCGGTCGACGACCAGGAGCGAGACATAATGTCATATGCGGCGATCACGCAGGCACGGCTGCGCGCCACCGAGGAGAGCGCCAGCGAGATGCTCAGCACCGTGCCAGACAGCGTCTCGGCCAGCAGCGAAGTCCGCGACGGTGACCCAGCCGAGCAGCTGCTCGCGGTCAGCGACGATGCGGATCTGCTCGTCCTCGGCTCACACGGCCGCGGCTTCGTGGGTCGACTGATCATGGGCAGCGTCAGCGATCGGGTGGTGCGTGCGGCGGCGTGTGCGGTGCTCGTCGTACCGTCCAGCAAGAGCAGCGACGTTCCAAGCGGTAAGCGTCTCTCCGGTAAGCATCTCTCGCCAGCGATAGGGTCCAGTCATGGATCCTGAGCGCGCTGGCCAACTACTCGCGCGCGAGCGGGAGCGGATCGAGCAGGCGATCACGGAGCTCGAAGAGGAAGGCCCTGAGGAGCTAGCGGAACAGCACGAACCGGGTGACCGAGGCTCCGAGGACCTCTACCAGCAAGAGTTCGACGCGGGGCTCGCCGAGGATCTCGCCGCGCAGCTCGCGGCGCTCGAGCGCGCGGAGGCGCGGCTCGCCGCCGGCACCTACGGCTTCTCCACGGAGAGCGGCGAGCCGATCCCCGACGGGCGCCTCGAGGCGCTGCCGACCGCCGAGCTGACAGTCGAGGAGCAAGAACGCCGCGAGCGTGGCTGATCGCCACGGGCTCTCACGCGCAGTGCCGCCGGTCAGCACTCCTCGCCTGCGTGGACGCTAGTCGCACTGCTCGGTCCAGTACGCCTCCGCCTCGGCCTCCATCACGGCCAGGCGGGAGTAGTAGTCCGGGAACTCGTTGAGGTGCGCTCGCGCGATCTTCGCCGTCACGGTCTCATCGTCGTCGGTGACGTTGGTCTGGAGATCCCGTGTGCCGTGCTCTAGCTCGACATCCATCCCCATCCGAAACTGCTCGACATCAAATGGCGAGGTCGCCCAGTCGATGCCGATCCGCTCGCCGGCCGCATGAGCCTCATCGGCCGTGAAGTGGGCCTCATCGCTCATGCCACGGAGCCTACCCTCAGCGCGCGGGCGCTGTCGGATCGCGCGAGGAGCGTGTCCGCTAAAGCCCGGAAGACCTCCGATGCGGAGGGCTCCTGAGCGCTTAGATTGAGGATCGGCACACGCCCGCTGCGTCCGGCGAAGCGGAAGCGTTCACTTCCGCGCGCCCAGACCCCTCCTGTTCGAAGCGCATCCCGCGCCGGCCTTTTCTGCCCAACAGACCAACCCGCATCAAGCCTCAGCTGACGGTGATGTAGCCGCTCATGTAGCCCGGGTGCTGCATCGCCCATTCGTCGCATCGGAAGGTGCAAAACCAGAGAAACCTTCCCGGCTGCTTCACGAGCAACGTGTAGGTGTGAGTGCCGGGCATCACGACGATGTTGACACCTGCTTCCGGTGCCGTGATGCTGTGAGGCACTTCATCGGTGTTGTCGATCCTCAGCTCCTGGGGCTGGCCCGCCCGCACGACGAATTCGGTCGTGGTGAACTCATCGTGCTTTTCGCCTTCCGGACCGCGCTTGCCTTCCGGGATGACTTTCAGGACGACCATCTTTGCTACGGGCGGTAGCGCGGCGATCTGCTCGGCGGCGGCCTGGGACGCCGCGCGCGCTTCCTCTCTTTCGCTGCTCTGGACCAGCGCGACCATGGACATCAGCACCGCGGCAAGGATCCCCGCGCCCGCGAGCGCCTTCAGCCCGAACTTCCTGGCGGCCGCGTCGCCGAATTCGTGCCGGTATCTCGCCTCAGTGTCCCTGTTCGGCTCCCGCGCGGCGGAGCCGGGCTCGAAGACGAGATGACGAACGGGCACGGCGAACCGCTC
>DAIOGX010000033.1:0-24205 GCA_036744995.1 Solirubrobacteraceae bacterium
CGCCCGATCCGCTCGGTGCGCCCTGAGCCGACGTTGAGGATCTTGGCGCCGGCCTCGAGGTGGCCGGAGTAGACGCGGAAGTAGGTGAGCTTGCCGACGTAGGGGTCGGTCATGATCTTGAATGCCAGCGCGGCGAAGGGCTCGGAGTCATCGGCGTGGCGCGTGACCTCACGCTCTGACTCCTCGCCTTTGACCAGCTCGGTGCCGACGACGGCCGGGACGTCCAGCGGCGATGGGAGGTAGTCGATGACCGCGTCGAGCAGCGGCTGCACACCCTTGTTCTTGAACGACGAGCCGCACAGCACGGGGGTGAGCTTGGTCGAGAGCGTGGCCTTGCGGATCGCGTTCTTGAGGATCCCCTCGGGGACCTCTGCCTCCTCGAGAATCAGCTCGAGCAGCGCGTCGTCGTAGTGGGAAACCTCCTCCAACAGGTGCTCGCGAGCGCCCTGCGCGGCTTCGGCGAGGTTCTCGGGGATCTCGACTTCGTCCTGTTCCTTGCCGAGCTCGTCTTTGTAGACGATCGCTTTCATCGCCACGAGGTCAACGACGCCGAGGAAGTCGCCCTCGGAGCCGATCGGCAGCTGGATCGGGACCGGATGCGCGCCGAGGCGGTCGATCATCGTCTGCACGCCTTTCTCGAAGTCGGCGCCGATGCGGTCCATCTTGTTGATGTAGGCGATGCGCGGGACGTGGTACTTGTCGGCTTGGCGCCATACGGTCTCCGACTGCGGCTCGACGCCCGCGACCGAGTCGAACAGGGCAATCGCACCGTCGAGTACGCGCAGCGAGCGCTCGACCTCGACCGTGAAGTCGACGTGGCCAGGCGTGTCGATGATGTTGATGCGGTGGTCCTTCCACTGCGCAGTCGTCGCGGCCGAGGTGATCGTGATGCCACGCTCCTGCTCCTGCTCCATCCAGTCCATCACCGCGGCGCCCTCGTGGACCTCGCCGATCTTGTAGGTGCGCCCTGTGTAGTAAAGAATGCGCTCGGTCGTCGTCGTCTTACCGGCGTCGATATGCGCCATGATCCCGATGTTCCGGGTCTTTTCTAGGGTGAACTTACGTGGCATGGCTCAGGTTCTAAGTAGTAAAAAGATCTGATTTTGAGCAAAAAAATAGGCCCCTCGGGCCCACGCGCGCTGCTGGTCTTGTATGGACCGGTCCGCGTCGTTATCTACCCGAGGTCTCCATCTTGGTTTCACGCGCTCCGCGGGGGCATGCTCGCACGCTTACGCCACCCGCGACGCGAGCCCGACTATAGCAGAGGAATTCTCACGGCTGAACGGCCCGCTCGGGTTATTGCGAATCGGCTTGCGAGGTCTCGCAGAGGCTCGCTGGGGGCGCGTCCTCGAACATCGCGCCGAGGCGCTCCAGCACACGAGTGGCGGCACGCAAATCCTCCTCCTCCACACCGATGAGGACCTGTTCCCAGCGGCGCTTCCAGGCCGCGCGCTTGGCCTCGATCGCCCGCCGGCCCTGGCGTGTGAGGCGCGATACGACCACGCGCCTGTCGGTCTGCGAGCGCACGCGCTCGACGTGCCCCTGCTCGGCCAGGTGGTCGAGCATCTGCGTGACCGTGGCGGGCGTCAGCCGCGCCGCCGCCGCGAGCTCGCCCGCCGGCAACTCGCCGCGCTCGAACAGCTCGATCAGCAGCTCGAACTGCGCGTGGCTGAGCTCCCCTGCGCCGAGGTGCGTGTCGCGCCCGCGCAGCCGGTTGAAGCTGCGAAACACGCGGCGAAACGCCAGCCCCAGCTCGGCCAGCTGCGTGTCGCGCGGGTCGGCCGCTGCCGCCGAGCCGGGCGCGGCGGTCGGCCCGGACACGGCGGTCGGCTCGACGGCGGGCTCGAGGGCGAGCGGGTTGCTCATCGTGGCGCTCGCTATACCCCGAGCGGCTCGGCGGTCGCCTCGGCGTTGCCAGCTGCCTGGTCCAGGCGCGCGTGTGGGTTCTCGGCGCGCAGCAGCACCACGCAGGGAATCAGCGACAGAACGGCGATGCCCACCGAGCCCCAGTAGGCCTTGTCGAAGGCGTGCGCGAGGTGAGCAGCCGTGTGGGCGCCGGCACTGGCCCGCTGGAGCACGACGGCGAGCACCGCGGTGCCGATCGCTCCGCCGAGGCGCTGGAGCACGTTCAGCTGGGGCGTGGCGTCGGAGAGCTGGTCGGGGCGCAGCGAGGCGAACGCGGCGCTCATCGCGGGCACGAACGCGAAGCCGATGCCGACACCGCGCACGAGCAGGATCAACGAGATCGACAGGATCGACGTGCTCCCAGCGACGAACGCCAGCGGGATCGTCGCGATCGACAGAATCGACACGCCGACGATCGCCACGCGACCGCCGCCAAAGCGTTCGGTCAGGCGCCCGGTCATCGGCATCACGAGCAGCATTCCGAGCCCCTGCGGGCCGGTCAAGAGACCGGTCACGATCACACTCTCGTGGCGGACTTCCTGGTAGTAGAGCGGCACGAGGATCATCGCACCGAACAGCGCGGCGCCGAGGCCGAAAGTGGTCAGCGACGCGGCGCCGAAGACACGGTTTGCGTACAGGCGGATGTCAAGCAGCGGGCGCTCGATGCGCAGCGCGTGCCAGACGAAGACCGCGGACAGGACGAGCCCGGCAAGGACGGGCCAAACGACGCTCGGCGCCGTCAGGCTGCTGTTGGAGCCGAGCTGCGAGAGTCCGTAGACGACCGCGGTTGACCCGCCCGAGAGCAGCCCCAATCCGAGCACGTCCAGACGCCCGGCCTCCCCCGAGTCCGTCTTCGGCAGCATCCGCCACGCGAGCGCCAGCGCGATCGCTCCGATGGGGACGTTGACGAGGAAGATCCATGACCAGTGCAGCTTCTCGAGGATCGCGCCACCGACGACCGGCCCGAGTATCGGCGCGAGCATCGCGGGCATCGAGACGATTCCCATCACGCGGCCCATGCGCTTGGGTCCCGCGACCTGGGCCATGATCAGCTGCCCGACGGGCATGATCATGCCGCCGCCCGCGCCCTGCAGCACGCGGAAGAGCACCAGTGACGTGGTCGAGGTGGCGACCGCGCACAGCGCCGAGCCAGCGGTGAACAGCACCAGCGAGGTCATGTAGACGCGCTTTGCACCGAAGCGCCGTGCGGCCCATCCCGTGATCGGGATGACGGCGGCCAGCGAGAGCAGATAGCCGGTGATGACCCACTGCACCTGCGCGATCGTGCTGTGCAGATCGCTGCGCAGAGTGTGCAGCGCTACGTTCACGATCGTGGTGTCGAGGATCGACATGATCATGCCGAGGATCACCACGCCCGCGATCTTCCACACGTACGGCTCGATGCGCTCAGACGCCTCCGGGTGGAAGCCGGGGTCGGATGTCGGGGCCGAGGAAGACATTCGGTAGCTCAATGTTAGGTACCAAACCTTTGCCCCTCAAGGCCTGTGTCGGATCTCATATATGTACCTCCACGTATGAACGATGCCGACGTCGACCCTGGGGCGACCTACCGGAGGTTGCTGCGCCGGTGGCGCCTACACGCCGGCGCGTCGTTCAACCCACACAGCTTTGTAGTCGTAGCCATCCTGTCCGTGTTCGTCAAACTCAAACACCACCGGATCACCGGCTGCGAACGTTCGATACCCGTCTCCCTGGCCGCGAATGTGAATGTGGTGCGCGAACACGGCGCCGGGCAGATCAGGCGATATGAGGACACCCCAGCCCTCGTCATCGCTCCACTCCTTGACCGTGCCGCTAGTCGGGTCGACGGTCATGGTCTTTCAAGGGTAGAAACCAAGAGCGAAAAGCGGTCCGCGCCCGCTATCGGCCCGGTTTTACCGGCGGTAGTGCGCGAAGGCCTTGTTGGCCTGGGCCATGCGGTAGATGTCGTCCTTACGCTTGTACGCCCCGCCCTGCTGGGACTGCGCGTCCAGCAGCTCGTTAGCCAAGCGCTGGGCCATCCATGATCTGGGGGAGGGCAGGCCCTCCCGCAGTACCCCCTCCCCAGGACTACCAGCGGTAGTGCGCGAAGGCCTTGTTGGCCTGGGCCATGCGGTAGATGTCGTCCTTACGCTTGTACGCCCCGCCCTGCTGGGACTGCGCGTCCAGCAGCTCGTTAGCCAAGCGCTGGGCCATCGTCTTCTCGCGCCGGTTGCGCGCAAACTCGACCAGCCAGCGCACCGCCAGCGTGCGCGCGCGCCGGGAGGCGACCTCGACGGGCACCTGGTAAGTCGCTCCACCCACGCGGCGCGATTTGACCTCGAGCGTCGGCGTCAGCGCCTTGATCGAAGCCTCGAGCGTCTCGATCGGATCTTTGTCTGAGCGCTCGCCCAGCAGGGCCAGCGCGTCGTAGACGATCCGCTCGGCCGTCGACTTCTTGCCGTCGAGCATCACCTTGTTGATCACCTGCTGCACGAGCTTTGAGCGATGAAGTGGATCCGGCTCGACCGGTCGAATCTGGGCAGCTGCGCGACGGGGCATCGGCTATTTTTTCTTCACGCCGTACTGCGAGCGCGCCTTCTTGCGGTCGCTCACGCCGGCCGCGTCGAGCGTGCCGCGCACGACCTTGTAGCGCACGCCCGGCAGGTCCTTCACGCGGCCACCCCGCACGAGCACGACCGAGTGCTCCTGCAAGTTGTGCCCCTCGCCGGGGATGTAGGCGGTGACCTCAATCGACCCAGAGATACGCACACGCGCGACCTTGCGCAGCGCGGAATTAGGCTTCTTCGGGGTCGTCGTGTAGACGCGTGTGCAGACGCCGCGGCGCTGTGGGGCGGCGGTCTTCTGCTTGCGTCCCTTGCCCGACTTCAAACCTGGGGTGGCGAGCTTCTTCTTGGGGACCACGCGCCCCTTGCGCACGAGTTGAGAGGTGGTTGGCATCCGGCCGGGAATCCTAGCAGCGCTAGGCGTGCTGAGCGACGCCGGCCGCACGCACGGGCGCTGGCATCAACGCCGAGGCCACGACCACCAGCACGAACGCCAGCGCCTGCAGCGTGACCCCGAGCGCGCTGCCCGCCATCGGGTCGCCGAACACGACAATTCCTCCGGCGATGCCGGCGATGTTCGCCGCGGTGCCCGTCACGGCGATTACCGGGACGGCATCACCGTCCTGCAAGCCGCGCGCGGACGCGTAGAAGGCAACGATCGATGCGAACACCGCGACGGCCAGCCAGGGGCTGAGCGCCAGTGCGAGCAGTCCATGCGCGCCGGTGATGCCGGTCAGGGCCTTGATCGCGGTGTCGGAGACCCCGAACAGGATGCCCGAGGCGGCTCCGAGCATCACGCCGTGGTGCTCGACCGGCCCCCCCATTCGCGGCCCCATGATCAACAGGCCACCGATCCCGAACAGCACGGCCTCGAAGGAGATCATCGCCGC
This sequence comes from Solirubrobacteraceae bacterium, assembly GCA_036744995.1. Lineage (GTDB taxonomy): Bacteria > Actinomycetota > Thermoleophilia > Solirubrobacterales > Solirubrobacteraceae > Palsa-744. Next base: position 5,342 of record DAIOGX010000033.1, read on the forward strand.
CTGAGAGAAATGTGAGTGTGCGCCATGCATCGCCGGCAGCGTCACCCCCAACATCACGAGCCCCGCGGCGGTCAGCGACAGACCCACCCACTGGCGACGCCCGACCTCGTAGCCGAACAGCCGGTCAGCCATCACGGCAATGAAGACGACGCCGGCCGCCAGCGACACCTGAATCACGGACATCGGCGCCAGCGCGAGCGCGGCGACGTGCAGACCCCAGCTCGCCGTCGCGATCACCATGCCCAGCGCGAACCACTTCGACGAGTACAGCGCGCGCGCCGAGCGCCACGGATGGCGCAGCTGCACCTTGGGCACCGCGTTCGCGCCCCGGTACTTGTAGAAGAAGCCGAGGTTCGCCACGAACGCGCAAGCGAGGGCGAGCAGGATGCCTAGATCAAGATTCATAGTCAGAGAAGGTGCAGACGAGGGGTCCATCGACGACATGCTCCGGATGCTTTACTGCGCGGGAGCGAACCCGGCAGATTAGCTGCCGCTACCTGTGTGCGAGCTAAAGATGATCTGCCGGTGGTAGACAAGCCCCTGTTGATGGTCGATATCGACGGTGTCATCTCGCTGTTCGGCGACCACCGATCGGAGACCGGCCAGCACGAGCGCCCGGATGGATCCTTCCACTCGATCGAAGGCACACTTCACTTTCTTTCGTCCACCGCGACCGCTCACCTGCTTGCCCTGTCTGTCGTGTTCGAGCCCATCTGGTGCAGCGGCTGGGAGGAGAAGGCCAACGAACACCTCCCCCACCTGCTGGGTCTGCCCACTGCACTGCCCTTCCTGCGGTTCCCACGTATGACCCGATCCCCACCCACCCGCTCGCACGCGCATTGGAAGCTCGAGGCGATCGACGACTACGCCGGCCGCCGGCCGCTGGCATGGATCGACGACGCCCTCAACCCCGCCTGCCACGCGTGGGCCGAGGAGCGCTCGGCCTCGGCACCAACGCTGCTGGTTGAGACCGACCCCGCGGTCGGTCTCACCGAGCGAGAGATGCGACTGCTGATGGACTGGGCGGGCACGCTCGAGGCGAAGTGAGGTCAATGCTTATTTCGCCGGCGGGTCGGAGACCTCGAGGTCGGTGAGCTCTTCGACGAAGCCCGGGTCGGTACCGCCCGCGCCGATCTTCTCGAGCGATGCCAGATCCGCGTCGTACTCCTGCCCGTAGCCGCCATCGAGGCCTGCGCCACCCGATAGCCCCAGCTCGGCGGCGATCTCGTCCTGATCGAGCAGACCGACATCGTCGATCGCGCGGGGCAGCGGCTCTGAGGGCTCGATCTCGATCCGCCGGTAGCGCTTCAACCCGGTGGCGGCCGGGATCAGCTTGCCGATGATCACGTTCTCCTTGAGGCCGTTCAGACGATCGGTCTTGCCCTCCAAGGCAGCGTCGGTCAGCACCTTGGTCGTCTCCTGGAAGGAGGCCGCCGAAAGGAACGAGTCGGTGTTCAACGACGCCTTCGTGATGCCGAGGATGATGTCCTCGAACTGCGCCGCCTCGTCGCCCTTCTCGATCACCGCGTCGTTGACTTTGGCGAATTCGAAGCGATCGACGAACTGGCCCGGCAGGTAGCTGGTGTCGCCCTTCTGGTCGACCCGCACCTTCTTGAGCATCTGGCGCACGATCAGCTCGATGTGCTTGTCGTTGATGTCCACGCCCTGAGACTTGTAGACCTCCTGGACCTCCTTGACGAGGTACTGCTCGGTCTCGGTGCGGCCACGAATCGCGAGCAGCTCATGCGGGTAAACCGAGCCCTCGTTGAGCTGGCGGCCAGCCGTGATCTTCTCGCCAGCGGCGACGAACAGCCGCGTGCGCCTGGGGAACGCGTGGCGGTGCTCCTCGCCGGCCTCATCAGTGATCACAACCGTGAGCGCCTTGTCGGTCTCCTCGATCGACACCACCCCGTCCTGCTCGGCGATCTTCGCCAAGCCCTTCGGCTTACGCGCCTCGAAGAGCTCGACGACACGCGGCAGACCGTGGGTGATATCCGCGCCGGCGACGCCGCCGGTGTGGAACGTACGCATCGTCAGCTGCGTGCCCGGCTCACCGATCGACTGCGCAGCGACGATCCCGACCGCATCGCCAATCTGGGCGAGTTCACCGGTCGCCATCGCCCGGCCGTAACAGGCCTGACAGACGCCGCTCGGCGCCTCGCACTTGAGCACCGAGCGCACCGGGACGGTGACATCGGCGCCCTTCTCGTGGTCGTCTGAGAACGCCTGCACGATCTCGGCCAGCTCTGCGCGGCCGATCTCCGCGCCCTGCTCGGCGAGCATCCGATTGCGCTTGGTCGTGATCGGCTGGGCCGCGATCCGCCCGACGAGATCGTCGTTGGGCTCGCCGCCCGGCTTGAACACCGCCATCTCGATGTGCTCTTCGGTGCCGCAGTCGGGCTCGCGGATGATCACGTCCTGTGCGACGTCGACCAGCCGTCTTGTCAGATAGCCGGAGTCGGCGGTGCGCAGGGCGGTGTCAGCCAAGCCCTTGCGCGCGCCGTGGGTCGAGATGAAGTACTCGAGCACCGACAGTCCCTCCATGAAGTTGGACTTGATCGGGCGCTCGATGATTTCACCCTTCGGGTTGGCCATCAGCCCGCGCATGCCCGCGAGCTGGCGGATCTGCTTGAACGAGCCGCGGGCGCCCGAGTTGGCCATCATGAAGATCGGGTTCAGCGTGTCGAGGTTCTCGACCATCGCCTCGGCGACCTCGTCGGTAGCCGCGTTCCACTTCTCGACAACCGCCTCGTGACGCTCCTCCTGGGTGATCAGGCCGTCGTCGTACTGATCGGTGATCGCCCCCACGAGCTTGTCGTACTTGTCGAGGATCGACTGCTTCTCGGGCGGAATGACCACGTCGTTCTTGGAGATCGTGATCCCGGCCTGGGTGGCGTACTTGAAGCCGAGATCCTTGAACGCGTCGAGCACGAGCGAGATCGTCGTCGCCCCATAGGTCTGCACGAGCGCGTCGATCAGGCGCGTGGTGTCGCGCTTCTTCATCGACTGGTTGACGAACACGTACTTCGAGGCGTCGAACTCGTCGCCGAGCGCCTCAGCCAGAGCGCGCTCGATGCGGTCGTTGTAGATGATCCGCCCGACCGTGCTCAGCACATGGCCGCCCGCACGCCCGAACGCGCGGAACTCGGCGATGTCGTGCAGCTTGACGACACCCGCCTCGTAGGACAGCTCGGCCTCCTGCGCGGTGCGGAACACGTGCGGGCGCGGCTCGTGGGTGGCACGGTCGATCTTCTGAAGCTCCTCGGCCTCCGGTCCATAGGTCAGGTAATAGGCACCGAGGATCATGTCCTGCGTGGGGGTCGCCAGCGGCGCCCCATGCGCGGGCGAGAGGATGTTGTTGGAGGAGAGCATGAGGATGCGCGCCTCCGCCTGGGCCTCCGCCGAGAGCGGCAGGTGGACCGCCATCTGGTCACCGTCGAAGTCAGCGTTGAACGCGTGGCAAACGAGCGGGTGGACCTGGATCGCCTTGCCCTCGACCAGCAGGGGCTCGAACGCCTGGATACCCAGGCGGTGGAGCGTCGGGGCACGGTTGAGCAGGACGGGGTGCTCGTGGATTACCTCCTCGAGCACATCCCAGACCTCGGCGATCATCGAGTCGACCATCTTCTTGGCGGCCTTGATGTTCTGCGCGGACTTGCGCTCGACCAAGCGAGCCATGATGAACGGCTTGAAAAGCTCGAGCGCCATGATCTTCGGCAGACCGCACTGGTGCAGCTTCAGGTACGGACCGGCGACGATCACCGAACGTCCCGAGTAGTCCACGCGCTTGCCGAGCAGGTTCTGCCGGAAGCGGCCCTGCTTGCCCTTGAGCATGTCCGAGAGACTCTTCAGCGGCCGGTTACCCGGCCCGGTGACAGGACGGCCGCGACGGCCATTGTCGAACAGCGCGTCGACAGCCTCCTGCAGCATGCGCTTCTCGTTGTTGACGATGATCTCCGGCGCGCCGAGGTCGAGCAGCCGCTTGAGGCGGTTGTTGCGGTTGATGACGCGGCGATAGAGGTCGTTGAGGTCAGACGTGGCGAAGCGTCCGCCATCGAGCTGGACCATTGGGCGCAGCTCCGGCGGGATCACCGGGACGGCGTCGAGGACCATCATCTCCGGCTTGTTGCCGGACTGGATGAAGGCGGAGACGACCTTCAGGCGCTTGACCGCGCGGGCCTGCTTCTGACCTTTGCCGGTCTTGACCTGGTCCTCGAGCTCGACGCGTTCAGCCTCGAGGTCGACCTGCTGGAGCAGGTCGCGAATCGCTTCGGCGCCCATGCCGCCACGGAAGTACTCGCCGAAGCCATAGGAAGAGCCGAAGCGCTCCTTGAGCTCGCGGAAGGTAGTCTCGTCGTGCTCGATCTGCTTGGGCTCCATCGTCTTGAACAGCTCCCACACGTTGCGCATCCGCTCAGCGGCATCCTCGATGTAGGCCTCGGTGTCGGCGATGTCGGCGTCGAAGGTCTTATTGAGCTCCTTGACGAGCTTGTCGCGCTCCTCGTCTGAGATCTTCTGCAGGTTGATGTCCAGCGACTCCGCCCACAGGTGGTCTTCGTCTGAGAAGTGGGTCTGTTTCCCGTTCTGCAGGTACTTCTCGCGGCGCTTGAGCGACTCGCGCAGTTCGAGCACGCGCTCCTCGCGCTCGGCGGCGTAGGCGTCGAGGACCTTGTTGACCTCCTTCTCCAACGAGTCGAGATCCTTGGTACGGGCCTCGTCGTCGACCCAGGTGACGATCGACGCGGCGAAGTAGAGGACCTTCTCGAGTTCCTTCGGCGCCATGTCGAGCAGGTAGCCGATGCGACTGGGGACGCCCTTGAAGAACCAGATGTGGCTGACGGGCGCTGCCAGGTCGACATGGCCCATGCGCTCGCGGCGGACCTTCGAGCGCGTGACCTCGACGCCGCAGCGCTCGCATACGATGCCCTTGTAGCGAACGCGCTTGTACTTGCCGCAGTAGCACTCCCAGTCCTTCGTGGGACCGAAGATGCGCTCGCAGAAGAGGCCGTCCTTCTCGGGCTTCAGGGTGCGGTAGTTGATCGTCTCGGGCTTGGTCACCTCGCCCGAGCTCCAGCTGCGAATCTGCTTTGACGAGGCGAGTGAGATCTCGATGGCGTCGAAGTTATTAATGTCGATCATCTGGTGCGCTTTCGCTCGCGGGTGAATCGGAAATTGATCTCGAATCTCGCCTAGGGGCGGCCCGAGGTACTGCACGCCGCCACTTGTCGTGGCGGCGTCTTGCGGCGCCGTCGGCTACGTCTCGGTCTCCTCGATCGGCTCCTGCTCGGACGCTCCCTCGCCCAGCTCCTCGACCTCATCGAGGTCCGCGACCTCTACGAGCAGCTCATCAACGTCGATCTCCTCCTCGAGCAGATCCTCTCCGGTCGAGGGCTCGGAGCCGTTGGTCGAGACCTCGACCGCTTCGGTAACGTCCTCGCCCTCCAGCGCCTCATCGGCCGCGGCAGCAGGGGCGCGCACACCTGAGAGATCGATGCCGAGCTCCTCGGCGGCGCGCAGCAGGTCGTCGTCTTCATCGCGCATCTCGGCGCGCTGGCCCTCCTCGGAGACCACATTGACGTCGAGCGCCAGCGACTGCATCTCCTTGAGCAGGACCTTGAAGGACTCGGGGATAGAGGGCTCGGCGATGTTCTCGCCCTTGACGATCGCCTCGTATGCCTTCACGCGCCCGACGGTGTCATCGGACTTGATCGTGAGCATCTCCTGCAGCGTGTAGGCGGCGCCGAAGGCCTCTAGCGCCCAGACCTCCATCTCGCCGAAACGCTGGCCACCGAACTGCGCCTTGCCGCCCAGCGGCTGCTGGGTGACAAGCGAGTAAGGACCGGTGGAGCGGGCGTGGATCTTGTCGTCGACGAGGTGCAGGAGCTTCAAGATGTACATGTAGCCGACCGTCACCTGCTCCTCAAACGGCTCGCCTGTGCGGCCGTTGAACAGCGTGAACTTGCCCGAGGCCTGCTCGCCGTCGCGGCGTGACTTATCGATGTCCATGCGGATGCGACCGGTGTGGGCATCCTGCCACTTGACCAGCGCGTGATCGACGTCGGCGACCGTGGCTCCGTCGAATACCGGCGTGGCCACGTACACGCGGCCATTGCCACCGTCGGCGTGGGCTTCCTTGTAAGCGTCGGTGCTGTCGTCGTACCAGCCCTGCGCGGCAGCCCAACCCAGGTGGGTCTCGAGGATCTGCCCGACGTTCATTCGACTCGGCACACCGAGCGGGTTGAGGATCACGTCGACCGGCGTGCCATCCTGCAGGAACGGCATGTCCTGCTGGTCGACGATCTTCGAGATCACACCCTTGTTGCCGTGGCGGCCCGCGAGCTTGTCGCCCTCGGAGATCTTGCGCTTCTTGGCCACGAACACGCGCACGAGGTCATTGACGCCCGGCGGCAGGTCATCGCCGGCGTCGCGGCCAAACGTCTTGACGTCGATCACGACGCCGCCCTCGCCGTGGGGGACCTTCAGCGAGGTGTCGCGGACCTCGCGCGCCTTCTCCTTGAAGATCGCGCGGATCAGCTTCTCCTCGGCGGTCAGCTCGGTCTCGCCCTTGGGCGTGACCTTACCGACGAGGAGGTCGCCGGAGATGACCTCGGCGCCGACACGCACGATCCCGCGGTCGTCGAGGTTGCGCAGCGACTCCTCCGAGCGGTTGGGGATGTCGCGCGTGATCTCCTCCTCGCCGAGCTTGGTCGTGCGAGCGTCGATCTCGTACTCCTCAATGTGGATCGAGGTGAGCTCGTCGTCCTGCACAAGGCGCTTTGAGAGGATGATCGCGTCCTCGAAGTTGTAGCCCTCCCAGGACATAAACGCCACCATCAAATTCTTGCCTAGCGCCATCTCGCCGCGGTCGGTCGAGGAGCCGTCGGCGAGCACGTCACCCGCCTTGACCTTCTGGCCGGTCTTCACGCGCGGCTTGTGGTGGATCAGCGTGCCCTGGTTCGAGCGCATGAACTTCTGCAGCTCGTGCTCCTGCTTCTGGCCATCGCTGGGGTGGGTGGGCGCGACCACGATCTGATCGGCATCCACATACTCGATCGTGCCCGCGATCTTGGACAGCAGCACGTCACCGGTGTCGAGCGCCGCGCGGCGCTCCATGCCGGTGCCGACGAGCGGCGCGTCGGCCTTGAGCAGCGGCACCGCCTGGCGCTGCATGTTCGAGCCCATCAGGGCACGGTTGGCGTCGTCGTGCTCGAGGAACGGGATCATCGCGGTCGCGACCGACCAGATCTGCTCGGGCGATACATCGACGAGGTCGACGTCCTTGGGTCCGACGGTCACGTACTGGCCGGCCTGAGTACGGCAGAGGATCTCTGAGCCCTTGAGCTTGCCGGTCTTGGGGTCGACGGGCGTGTTCGCCTGGGCGATCACCAACTCCTCTTCCTGAGTGGCGTCGAGGCGCACCACCTCCTCCGTCACCATGCCGTCCTTGACCACGCGATAGGGAGTCGTCACAAACCCGTACTCGGAGACCTCGGCGAACGAGGACAGCGAGCCGATCAGGCCGATGTTCGGCCCCTCGGGCGTCTCGATCGGGCACATGCGCCCATAGTGGGTGGGGTGCACGTCGCGCACCTCGATAGGCGCGCGCTCGCGCGTGAGGCCACCGGCGCCCAGCGCGGAGAGGCGACGGCGGTGCGTCAGCCCAGCGAGCGAGTTCGTCTGGTCCATGAACTGCGAGAGCTGAGAGGAGCCGAAGAACTCCTTCAGCGCCGCCACGACCGGGCGGATGTTGATGATCGTCTGCGGCGTGATCGTGTCGGCGTCCTCGGTCGTCAGACGCTCGCGCACGACGCGCTCCATGCGGTAGAGCCCGATGCGGAAGGCCTCCTGGATGAGCTCGCCGACGGTGCGCAGGCGGCGGTTGCCGAAGTGCTCGTACTCGTCGAGGTGGTCGGCGACGGGCTCGCGCGGCATGCTCAGCGCCTCGGCCGCGTAGTCCTTGATCTCGATCTCGCCGTCCTCGGGCAGGCCCAGGCGCTTGGGCAGCGAGACCAGCTCGCGCACGAGCGCAAGGATGTCGTCGTGGGTGAGCGTGCGCGTGTCGATGTCGATGTCGAGGCCCAACCGCGAGTTGAGCTTGTAGCGCCCGACGCGCGTGAGGTCGTAGCGCTTGGGGTCGAAGAACAACTGATTGAGCAGCGCCTTGGCGTTGTCGACGCTCGGCGGCTCGCCCGGGCGCTGCTTCTTGAAGAGCTCGATCAGCGCGCCCTCTTCGGTGCGAGTCACCTCGGTGTCAGACTCGATCGTGTTGCGGATGTACACCGAGTTCTCACACAGCTTGAGGATCTCCTCGTCCGTCGCGTAGCCCATCGCGCGCAGGAGCACCGTCACGGGCAGCTTGCGCTTGCGATCGATGCGAACGAAGACCTTCCCCTTCTTGTCGATCTCGAGCTCGAGCCACGAGCCACGCGCGGGCATCAGGTTGGCGATGAAGACCTGCTTCTCGCGGTCCTTCGGCTCCATCAGGTAGGCGCCCGGCGAGCGCACGAGCTGGGTGACCACCACGCGCTCGGTGCCGTTGATGACGAACGTGCCGCGCTCGGTCATCCACGGGAAATCACCCATGAAGACCGACTGCTCGCGGATCTCCCCGGTCTCGCGGTTGATGAACGCGACCGTCACGGTCAGCGGGCGGGCGTAGGTGAGGTCCTTCTCGCGGCACTGCTCGAGGTTGGCGACGGGCTCGTCGAAGACGAACTCGCCGAACTGGACGGCGAGGTTGCCGGTGTAGTCCTCGATCGGCGAGATGTCGTCGATCGTCTCGCGCAGGCCGCCCTTCTGCGGATCAGTCAGCCACTCAAACGAGCGACGTTGGATGTCAATCAGGTTGGGGACATCGACGGTCTTGTTGAGGCGCGCGAAGCTTCGGCGCGTCCGGAGAGCATCTACAGCGACCAAGAAACGACTCCTTCGGAGCGAGAACGGGCGGAAGAGGAGCGCGCCGAAGCGCGACTAGCAAAGATAGCACAGACCATCGGCGCCCTTAAGTGGGCAGCCAGCGCTCACGGACCCCGCCCCTGACGATCGCGTATGTGGCGCGTCCGTCGTGCTCCCAGAGCGGCTGCGACTATCGGCCAGCGGAGAGCACTTTACCGGAAAATCGGCGCTTTTGTTAGCCGCGGGTAAAGAAGCTGGCTTCGTGTGGCCATAGATAGCCAAGTGGGTCCGGGACTTCGGGACCGACCGGCCCGCGAAGCGGTTTTTCCGGTCGGGGCCGAAGCCCGGATCCCACGCTACTTCAGCTCGACGGTGGCGCCGGCCTCCTCGAGTTCCTGCTTGAGCTTGGCGGCCTCCTCCTTGTCGATGCCCTCCTTGACGGGCTTGGGGGCCTCGTCGACGAGCGCCTTGGCCTCTTTCAGCCCGAGGCCGGTCGCGGCGCGCACGACCTTGATCACCTGGATCTTCTTGTCGCCGGCGGCCGTGAGGATCACGTCGACCGTGCTGCTCTCTTCCTCCTCCGCGCCCGCTCCATCTCCGGCGCCACCGGCGGCGGCGGCCACCGGGGCGGCCACGGCAGCGGCTGAGACGCCGAACTCCTCCTCGAGCGCCTTGATCCGCTCGGCGAGCTCGAGCACCGAGATGCCCTTCAGCTCCTCGATCCACTTCTCTGTACTTGTGGCTGTAGCCATGTGAGTCAGTCCTCCTTGATGGGATTCGCGTCGGCGTCTTCGGACTGATCCTCAGCCGCAGCGTCCGCCTTGGGGTTGTCGTCGTTCTCTTGCGCCGGCTCTGCTTGCTCGCTCTCCGGCTCAGCTTGGTTCTCGGGCGCCGCCTCGGGGGCCGGCTCCTCGGTCGCCGGTGGGGTCTCCTCGGTGGCCGCGGGCTCCTCGGGCGCAGCCGAGGTCTCCTCCGTGGCAGCTGACTCCTCCTCAGATCCAGCCGGAGCCTCCTCAGCGGCAGGCTCCCCAGTGGCGGCAGCATCCTCTGTAGCGGCAGCATCCTCGGGCGCAGCTGGGGTCTCCTCGACGACCACAGGAGCATCCTCCACGACGGCCGCCTCAGCGACCGGCGGAGCGCCGGCGGGGATCTCCCCTGACTCCTTCTTCGCGTGGACTTGGCCGAGCGCCACGGCGAGACCGCCGAGGAGCCCGCCGAGCGAGCGGACGAGGCCACCGATGGGCGAGGCCACGACACCGACGAGCTGTCCGTAGAGCACTTCGCGCGAAGGCAGGCGCGAGAGCGAGCGGAGCTGAGCGACGTCCAGCGCGGCGCCGTCCATCAGCCCACCCTTGAACGGCAGCAGTTGAGTGGCGCGGGCGTAGTCGGCGAGAGATTTGGCGGCTGTGGCGACGTCGCCGCGCACGAACGTCAGCGCCGTCGGCCCTGCCAGGAGCTCCTTCAGCGTCTCGGCCCCCACTTGGTCGGCCGCCCGCTCGGTGAGCGAGTTCTTGACGACCTTGAACGTGGCGTCGGCCTCGCGCAGCTTGGCGCGCAGCTCGGCCACCTGCGCGACGGTGATGCCGCGATAGTCGACGGCGAAGACCGCGTCGGACTCGTTGATGTGGGTGGCGATCTCGGCGATCGCCACGGCCTTCTGGTCTCGGTTCATCTGTGTCCCTGCTCTCTATCTGTCTGTCTGTCTGAAGATGCGTACGCCAGATGCAGACGATGATGGGCGTCGAGAGCAGGGCCTGAGCCGCTGTCGATCACTCCACCTGCCCCGGTCTTACGTGCTGCGCGCCGGGGGTCTCGGGCGGTGCGCTTTGAATATTGAATCAGGCCGCCGCGGCCACCGTCTCCTCGGCGATGTCACGGGTGCGGCTGGGGTCGACCTTCACGCCCGGGCCCATTGTCGCGGCCAACGTGATCGACTGCAGGTAGCGACCCTTGGCGGCCGAGGGCTTGGCGCGGATCAGCTCTTCGATGACCGCCGCATAGTTCTCGAGCAGCTGGCGCTCGTCGAAGCTCGCCTTGCCGATCACCATGTGCACGATCGCGGTGCGGTCGGTGCGGTACTCGACCTTGCCCGACTTTGACTCCTCGACCGCCTTGGCGACATCCATCGTGACCGTGCCGACCTTCGGATTGGGCATCTTGCCCGAGGGTCCGAGCACGCGACCCAGACGACCGACGACCGACATCATGTCGGGGGTCGCGATCGCCACGTCGAAGTCGTCGAAGCCCTCCTCGACACGTTTGGCGAGATCCTCGCCGCCGACGACGTCGGCGCCCGCCGCTTCGGCCTCGGCGACCTTCGGCCCTTGCGCGAAGACGGCGATCTTCACGTCCTTGCCGAGACCGTGCGGCAGCGCGATCGTGCCGCGCAGCTGCTCATCGGCGTGGCGCACGTTCAAACCCATGCGCACGTGAACCTCGATCGACTCGTCGAACTTGGCGCTACTCGAGCTCTTGACGAGCGCGACCGCCTCGACGGGCTCGTACTCGCGCTCGCGATCGACCTTCGCCAAGCCTTCGGCGTAGCGCTTTCCGTGATGAGAGCTCATGACAGGGTCTCCTCCACGAGCCGTCCAGGCTCGTGGTTTGAACGGATCGGGCTCCCTCCGGACGCCCATAAACGGTCGCGTCTCACGACGCGACCTCCACGCCCATCGAACGTGCGGTACCGGCGATGATCTTGGAAGCCTGATCGACATCGTGCGCGTTGAGGTCGTCGAGCTTCTTCTCGGCGATCTCGCGCAACTGCGCCTGCGTGATCGTGCCGACCTTCGTGCGGTTGGGCTCGCCCGAGCCCTTGCCGATGCGCAACGCCTGCTTAATCAGCACCGCGGCAGGCGGAGTCTTCGTGATGAACGTGAACGAACGGTCCTCGTAGACGGTGATCACGACCGGGATGACCGTGCCCGTTTCGCCCTGCGTCTGCGCGTTGAAGGCCTTGCAGAACTCCATGATGTTGATGCCATGCTGCCCCAGCGCAGGGCCAACCGGCGGGGCGGGGGATGCCTGCCCGGCGTTCGCCTGGAGCTTGATCGTCGTCAGAACCTTCTTGGCCATTTTCTTCCCCGCCTACAGCTTCTTCACTTGATCGAAACCCACCTCGACGGGGGTCTCACGACCAAAGATTGATACCAGCACCTTGAGCTTCGCCGCATCGTCGTTGATCTCAGAGATCTCGCCGGAGAAGTCCGACAGCGGTCCTGAGACGACCTTGACGGTTTCGCCGATCGCGAACTGGGCGCGGGTGCGGGGGGCGGTCGCGACGTCGGTCTTGTGCAGCAGCCGGTCGACCTCCATCTGGGTCAGCGGCACAGGCTCCTGGGAGGCCCCCACGAATCCGGTGATGCCGGGGGTTTCCTTGACGACCCCCCAGGAATCCTCGTTGAGCTCCATGTTGACGAGCACGTACCCCGGCATCGTGCGCTTCTCAACGGGAGACTTCTGGTTGTCCTTCATCTCCATGACCGTTTCGGTCGGCACGACCACGTTGCGCACGGCACGCTGCTGGCCGAGTGACACGATCCGATGCTCCAGATTGTGCTTGACCTTGTTCTCGTGACCGGAGTAGGTGTTGACTACATACCAACGAAACATTCAGAATTCCTTGACAGTTCAGTTATATGGAAAATAAGGAACAAATTTGAGCTGCAAGAGGAGCTGGGCTACTAGAGGATGAATTCGACGATTTCCTTGGCCACATAGTCGGCCAAGCCCAGGTAGGCGCCGGCGATCGCCACGAAGCCCAGCACCACGGCCGTCGCCGAGAAGACATGCGGGCGGTCGGGCCACTGCACGCGCTGGAGCTCGGCCCAGCTGGCGCGCAGAAAGCCGATCGCGCGATTGCCTCCGCGCAGCGGGGCGCCTGACGGACGCTCGCGATCGTCGCCTGCGCCGTGACCGCCGTCGCCGCCATGTCCACCGGCGCCGTCGCCTGCGCCACCGCCGTCCGCGGGCGCTTGCAGCGCGTCCTCCGCGCCGTCTTCGGTCGCGAGTCCGCGATCGTCGGCTTGCAGGTCGTCCTCCGCGGATGTCGCCGGGACCCCACCGGCGCCGCGGACGAGCGCGGCATCGAACTCGTCGACATCGCCCGAGGCATGGTCCAGCGCGCCCGGAAGATCCGCACGGACGGGCTGGCCGACCGAGGATCGGTCGGCCGCGGCGCGTCCGGGTCCCCGGCGGTCGCGGCGTTGCTTTGCACGTTTGCGGTCACGGGCCACAGCTGCGCTCCCGCGCTAGCGCGTCTCCCGGTGGGAGGTGTGCTTGCGACACCAGCGACAGTACTTGCGTAGGGCAACCCGGTCGGGGTTGTTGCGCTTGCTCTTGTTCGTCTGGTAGTTGCGATGCTTGCACTCCTCGCACGCGAGGGTGATTGCGATTCGAACGTCTCCGCGGGCCATGTTGAAAGTTTCCCTGCGTGGTCGTATGGAAGCGGCCTTGGGCGAAGAAAAACCCCGCCCAGGCGCGAGGTGTCGACCAGTCTAGCGCGCCTGCGTCCGAGGAACTCACCCGCCTCACCGCGCAAGGACGATCGCGCGGGTGGTCTTGACGCGGAGCACCACAAGCGCGAAGCTCGCATGGTCGCGCCCGCCCGCGCTCCACGCGCCTAACGCACCGGCCCCGCCCTGCTCAATATACGAAGGAGACCGCACGCCATGAATCTGCCCGAGCCGATCCCCGCAAGCGTCCATGACGAGACGTTCGCGGGCGTGACCTACCACATCCGCGGCGAACTGGTCCCAGAGCTGCAGATCGAGATCTCTGATCAAAGCGTGATGTTCGAGCACCACGTGCTGCTGTGGAAGGAGACCCATTTGAACATCGAGCTGAAGAAACTCCCGGGCGCGATCAAGCGCAAGATCGCGGGACTCGAGTTCTTCGTGACGAAGACCTCGGGCAGCGGGCGGATCGCGTTCTCGCGGGACTCGCCGGGCCAGTGCGTGCCTCTGCACCTGCGCCAGGGCGAGGGGTTGGATGTGCGCGAGCACCAGTTCATCGCCGCGACCGACAACCTCGACTACAGCTTCGAACGGATCAAAGGCGTGCAGAACATGCTGCTTGGCGGGTCGGGGATCTTCATGGACAAGTTCCGCGCGAAGGATGGCGACGCGCTGGTGTGGCTACACGGGCACGGGAATGTGTTTCTCGTCAACCTCGACGACGGCGAGCAGCTCGACGTGGAGGCGGGGGCGTGGCTGTTCAAGGATCCCTCAGTGCAGCTCGAAGCCGTGACGATGGGCCTGAAGACGGGTATGTTCGGCGGCGGCGGCAAGCTCACGTGGAACCGCTTCACCGGACCCGGGCGGCTGGCGATCCAGACGCTGTTCATCGCGCCGCTCGAGGGTGTGGAGAGCCCGGCCGCGGCGGCGGGAGCGGGGGGTATCGCCGGCGCGCTGATCGGCGGGCTGGCAGGCCGCTGATCAGCGCGGGTCAGTGGCGCTTTGAGTGCGGCGAGGAGTGCTGCTGCTTCGACTTGTGCTTGTGCTTCCTAGGCTCGATGAACCGCACGGTGTGCAGGAGAAAGATGAACGGGGTGCTGGTGGGCGATGCCTCATTGGCCAACACGAAGGCCGAGATCGCACGGAAATGGCGCAGCAGCTTTAGGCCGGTCGAGTTGAGCTTGGCCGGGAATGTCGCGGCACCGCCGGCGGGGAGGGAGAACGACGCTTCGGCGATCCTGGCGGGCACCTCCTTACGGTTGGCGGCGCTGACGGCGACGACCTTCTTGCCCTTGAGAGTCTCGTTGAGGGTGACGTAGATCTTCCCGGAGCAGCCCTGACCGTCGGTGCTCGAGCAACTCAACCGCAACGCGACGCCGGTAGAGCTGGTCTTGAGGCTGACGAATCGGGTCAGCCCGGGTCGCGGGGGAGCTGGAGAGGATTTGCCGATCGTGACCAGCGGTGCGCATGACGGAATGGCCGGCGAGAACTCCGCCGCGCCCATGTCGACCACCTTCGGGGCTTCGCCGGTGCAGACGGCGTGGCCCGCGAGGATTCTCGGGTCACCGAAGGCGTCTGTCGTCAGCCCGCTCGGCACGAGCGCGTTTGAGCCGGCGTCGATCGTGGGGCTAGAGGAAATCTCGTGCACGTCGAAGGATGCAGGGTTGCCGTTGTCGGCCAGCAGCGGGTTTGTGCAGATGTTGCCGGCGCCCGCGAGTGGCGCGGTGCCCGCCGGGTTGCACACGTCGCTGAACGTTGCCGACCACAGCCCACCTGTGCCCGCGAAGCCGCCCGTCTCGCTGCCGCCCGTGTCTGCGGCCACGATCGAGTTGACGATCTGCAGCTGGTCGTGAGGGCCGCCGTCGACGCCCGCGACTCCGCCTGCGGGGGAGCTGTTCTCGGTGATCGTCGAGTCGAGCACGGACAGGTGGTTCGCCGTCGTCCCTTTCGTGGGGCAGCCGACGTACACCCCGGCGCCGCCGAGGTCAGCGGGTTCGCCCGCTCCGATCGAGTTGCCCTCCACGACCGCGTCCTCGACCGTGCTCTGCACCGGTTCTGTGTTCCTGCACGCGAGCATTCCGAGGCCCGCCCCCCAGCTCCAGTTGGGACCGCTCGTGCCGGGCAGTGCGTTGCCGCTGAAGCGGTCTGCGACGCTCGTGACGCTCATACCTTCGAGCCACTCGCCGGCGCCGCCGTAGTTGCCTATGCCCGCCACATCCACCACGGTGTTGCCCGCGAAAACGTCGCCCGACTGGGCCAGCGGCTCGGCGGCGGGTGTGCTTTCGGAGGCGAATGCCAGCCCCCCGCCGACAGCCGGGGTGGCGCCGTTGGCACGCAACGAGTTACCTTCGAAGACGTCGCCTTCGAGCACGTCGCGCGCACCCGTGCAGTTGTCGAGCACGAACGCGCCGCCCCCCGCCTCGACGCCCCCACCGATCGTATTCGTGTTGTCACGGAACGTCGACCCGGTGATGGTCACCCCGGGCGTGCCTCCCGAGGGGCAGAGCTTCGGTGGCCCCACGTAGGCGGTCAGCGCTCCACCGGTGACGCCTTCGTGGCTGTTGTGCAGGAAGCTGTCGCTCCTCAGCGTGAGCCGTTCGGCGCGGAGGTTCACCGGGCTGGCGGACACCGAGCTCGTCGCGTTCTGGAAGACCAGGCCGGCGATCGTGATGGCGCCGAGTTCTTCGCCGGTCAGGAGCGGGCCGGTCATGCCTGCGCCGTCGATCCCGGAGGTCGTCCCCGCGGCGCCCTGGAGCGTGAAGGCCGAGCTCGCGGGGAGCATCACGGCGCTTGATTTGCTCAGCGATGCGCCGTTGCAGAGCCCGTCGAGCACGATCACGTCGCCTTCGCCGTGGTTGCTTTTGGCGCCCACGGCGTTGATCTGCGTCTGCAGGTTGCCGCAGGTCGCGATGTACGTTTCGGCGCGGGCCGCCGCCGGCGCCCACGCGATCAGGAGGCACGCCACTAAGGCGAGCAGAAAACGATGGCTTGCAAAACCGGACGAACGCGACATCCCTGCTCCCTTTTCCAGTGGCCTTGCTCGACCCCGGCTGGCGAGTCTACCGCGACGGTCCGCCTCCTCTGCCGGTTGACCACCCGGCACAGGCGCAGTCGAGATGCTGGCCTATCGCATACCCGAGATCGCTGGCCTACTCGTAGAGGGTGAGGGTGGCGAGGATCACGTACAGCGCCACCAGGGCCCAGCCCTCGAATTCGGCGGCCTCGCCGTCGCCGGTGACCTGCCACAGGCCGAGCGCTGTGAGCGCGAGCGCGCCGATGTAGACGGGGGCGAGCGCGAACGTGAGCGTCGTGGCCAACGCGAAAGACACGAGCACGAGCAGCGGGAACAGGAACGCGGCGATCTGGGCTACCGAGTTTTTGACGACCGAGATCGCGAGATCCGAGCGACCCTTCCAGGCGAGCACCAGCCCGGCGGTGTTCTCCACCGCATTGCCGGCGATCGCGACGATCACCAATCCGGCGAACGCCTGGGATATGTGCAGCTTCACGATCGCCGGCTCGAGGCCGTTGACGAACCAGTCTGAGACGAACGCCGACGCGGTCCCGGCAACAATCAGCAGGGCGAGCGTCAGCCCGAGCGACAGTCGCGGCCCTGGCCGCGCGCCATCCTCATCCGGCACGTCGGCGGGCAGCCTCTCGGCGGACGACGGTGCGGCGCCCTGGCCATCCGCCGCACCCGCGGAGTCCGCGCGCGGCTCGTCCATCCCGGGCATCGCATCCGAGCGCAGATACGGCACGACCCACGCCATGTAGACGACCAACAGGCAGATCGCACCGACGATGGAAATGCCCTTGACGTGATGACTCGCGGGATCGTGCGCGGCCAGGGAGAGGCCGAGGAGCACGATGATGAAGACGGTCACCTGTAGCAGCGTGGCCGTGTCGCGGGGGAGGCGCTTGGAGAAGCGCATCGTCCCGTCGGGGGAGCGGCGCGCCCCGACGACGATGACCAGGCCGAGCACGAGCAGCGCGTTGGCGAGGATCGAGCCGACGATCGCCGTCTGCGCCACGATCAGCTCGCCCTTCTGCAGGGCGAAGATCACGACGAACAGCTCCGGAAGGTTGCCGAGCGTCGACTGCATCATGCCGGTCACACCCGGCCCAAAGCGCTCGCCAAGCTGCTCGGTCGCGAACGACACCACCCACGCAAGCCCCGCGAGCGCGAGAGTCGCGACCACGAAGCGCGGGATCGCAGGCCAGACCTGATAATTGGCCACGCCCGCCAGCGCCGTGAGCACGGCGATCAGGAGGAGAGTCGAACGCTCGAGCGGGGTCAGTCCGGCCATGGCGCCCAGCGAGCATAGTCGCTCACTCTGCGAGCCCAGAACATGCCTCAGTGACTGTCGAGCACCTTGTCGATCAGGCCGTACTCGCGCGCCTGCTCAGCCGAGAAGAAGCGGTCGCGCTCCATGTCGGCGCGCACCTCCTCCGTCGGTTTGCCGGTGTGCTCGGCGTAGATCTCGTCGATCCGCTCGCGCACCTTCAGAATCTCGCGCGCGTGGATCTCGATATCGGTCGACTGCCCTTCGAACCCGGCAGAGGGCTGGTGGATGAGGATCCGCGAGTTCGGCAGTGCCGCGCGCTTGCCTTTCGTGCCACCGGCCAGGAGCAGCGAGCCCATCGACATCGCCACGCCGACACACATCGTGTGGATGTCGGGCTTGACGAAGTTCATCGTGTCGTAGATCGCCAAGCCCGAGTAAATCGACCCGCCGGGCGAGTTGATGTAGATCGAGATGTCCTTGTCCGGGTCCTGGCTCTCGAGGTGCAGCAGCTGAGCCACCACCAGGTTCGCGACCTGGTCGTCGATCGGCGTGCCGAGGAAGATGATGCGCTCGTTCAAGAGGCGCGAGTAGATGTCGAACTCGCGCTCGCCCCGCGCGGTTCGCTCTATGACCATTGGGATCAGCGGCATTGGCCCACCCTAGCGTTCGCTGCCCTCCGAGCCGGGCATACTGGTGCGGGTGGCATCGCCGTGTGGCCGCATGTTGGAGATGGGCGCGCAAAGGCCCCTCGTCGATCGCGCCGGCAGGCCGACCCGTCAGATGTTGACCGACCGCATGCCCGCCTCGTCGTAGCGGTCTCCGGCCGCCTGCGGCAGCTCGGCGTCGATCCGTGCGAGCTCCTCCTCGGTCAGCTCGACGTCCGCGGCGGCGATGTTCTGCTCGAGGTAGGTGCGGCGCTTGGTGCCGGGAATCGGCACGAGTTCCTCCCCCTGGGCGAGCACCCACGCGAGCGCCAGCTGAGCGGGCGTGACGCCCACCTCGGTTGCGATCTCCTCGACCTTCGCTGCCAGCTTCAGGTTCTCCTGGAGGTTCCCGCCGGTGAAGCGCGGTCCGTAGCGACGAAAGTCGTTCGCATCGAGGTCGTCCGGCGATTTGAAGCGACCCGACAGGAAGCCGCGACCCAGGGGCGAGTACGGGACGAAGCCGATCCCGAGCTCGCGGCAGGTCGGCAGGATCTCCGCCTCCGGGTCGCGCGTCCACAGCGAGTA
>DAIOGX010000034.1:0-2041 GCA_036744995.1 Solirubrobacteraceae bacterium
CCAGGAAGTCCATCTTCAGGATGCCGATTTCCTCGATTGGCTTCATCGAGAACTGGGTGACCGTGCGAAAGGCACGCTCGCCGTTCTCGTCAGTGCCGGCGTCCGCGAGCTGCAGCGGCACGATGTCGGTCAGCGGACGATCGGCGATCACGACCGCGGCGGCGTGAATCGAGGAGTTGCGCACGATCCCCTCGAGGCCCTGTGCCACGTCGACGATCTGCTTTGCGGTCGGGTCCTCGTCGCACGCTTTGCGCAGCGGCTGTCCCGGCTTCAGGCAGTCCTCGAAGGACGGCGCACGGCCCATGATCGGGTCTGGGATCAGCTTCGCCAGGCGATCGCCCGCACCGTAGTCGAAGCCCAGCACCCGCGCCGCGTCGCGAGTGGCCGCCCGCGGGAACATCTTGCCGAAAGTGACGATCTGTGCGACCGACTCGCGCCCGTACTTCTCGGTGACGTAGCGCATCACCCGCTCGCGCCCGCGCACGGAGAAGTCGATGTCGATGTCGGGCATGGACACACGCTCGGGGTTCAGGAAGCGCTCGAACAGCAGGTCGTAGCGCAGCGGGTCGATGTCGGTGATCTGCAGGCAATAGGCGACGATCGAACCGGCCGCTGAGCCACGACCCGGCCCTACGGCGATGCCGTTCTCCTTGGCGAACTTGACGAAGTCCCAGACGATCAGGAAGTAAGCGTTGAAGCCCATCCCATCGATTACGCCAAGCTCCATCTCCATACGCTCGAGCGCCTCTGCCGGCGGCGGGTCGCTGTAGCGCAGGCGCAACCCCTCGAGCACTCGCGCGCGCAGGTACTCGCGCTCGCTGCTCTCGTCGGGCGTCTGGAAGCTGGGGATCAACTGCTTGCCGAGCTCGAGCTCCAGCGAGCAGCGCTCGGCGATCTCCAGAGTGCTCGCGATCGCCTCGGGCCACTCCGCAAAGGCGGCCACCATTTCGCCGCTGTCGCGCAGGTAGAACTCGTTGGTCTCGAACGTCATCTTGGGCGCGGCGATCGTGCTCTTCGTCTGCACGCACAAAAGCGCCGTGTGGTGGTCGTAGTCCTCGCGGCGCAGATAGTGCACATCGCCCGTGCCCACCAGCGAGCCGCCGACTTCGCGGGCGATACGCACGATGCCCTCGTTGCACTTGTCCTGCGGCGCCAAGCCGTTCTTTTGCACCTCGAAATAGACGTTCTCCGCGCCGAACACGCGCAACAGATCGTCGGCGTGCGCGCGGGCATCTTGCGGGCGATCCTCGACCAGGCGTTGGCAAAAACGCGAGGCCAGGCAGCCGGTGAGCGCGATCACCCCTGCGGAGTGGCGCTCGATCTGGGCGAGGTCCACGGTCGGCTTGCCACGGTGCAGACCCTCCAGAAAACCGGCCGAGGAGAGCTTGACGAGATTGCGGTAGCCGGCGTCGTCGGCGGCCAGCAGCGTCAGGTGGTTGCGCTCGACCTTCGGTGACCCGCCCACCCCGCTGTTTGCCACCGTGTGGTCATCGACGAGATAAATCTCGCAGCCGACGATCGGCTTGATGCGGTGCTTGGCGCATGCCTTGTACAGCTCGATCGCGCCGTTCATCACGCCGTGGTCGGTCAGGCCGAGGGCGGGCTGGCCGAACTCCGCGGCGCGTGCCGCCAGCGCGTCGATCTTGCACGCGCCGTCAAGCAGCGAGTACTCGGAGTGGACGTGCAGGTGGGCGCAGGTGGGATTGCTCACTGGGACCGCATAGTAGGCGGCTGTGCGGTCGTAGAGCGACGCGCGCGTCGCTCTTTGCGGGCAATCCGCAAGCGGCCGATCAGCGACCTCGTGTGCTTGTGCGGCGGCGGCTTCTCGGCCGGCGCGGCGGGGTTTTCCTGTGCGAACGGGCGTTCCAGCGCGACGGGTGCGCCCGGCGGGCCGGCGGCCGTTGGGGGCTCCCCAGGCGCTGCCTGGAGGCCCTCCATCGCCGGCTCCTCCATCGTGGGCGGCTGCTCTTGCACAACTGGCTCGGCGCCGGGATCCTCGAGCGCCGCAGGCGACTCCTCCATCGTGGGCGGCTGCTCTTGC
>DAIOGX010000034.1:2141-22443 GCA_036744995.1 Solirubrobacteraceae bacterium
GCCGGGATCCTCGAGCGCCGCAGGCGACTCCTCCATCGTGGGCGGCTGCTCTTGCACAACTGGCTCGGCGCCGGGATCCTCGAGCGCCGCAGGCGACTCCTCCATCGTGGGCGGCTGCTCTTGCGCAACTGGCTCGGCGCCGGGATCCTCGAGCGCCGCAGGCGACTCCTCCACGCGCGCGCGCAGGCGTTCGAATGCGGCGGCAAGCGCGTCGGCCATCTCGCCGGGTTGGTCGGAGCTCTTGCGCTGGGGGACCTCCCATGTGGAGGTATTCGCCGCTGGTTCTTGGGTGGCGACGGCGGTGGTCGCGATCCGCAGCCGAGACACCCCACCATTCAGCTCTCTGACGAGGTCTTCCATCTTGTGGTGACCTAAGCGCATGTGCTCGAGCTGACGCTCGGCCCGTTCGCGGGCGGCTCGCTCGGCTTCCAGCCCGCGATGGATCTCGACCGTTCGCTGCTCGAGCTCGGTGAGCCGCTCCTTGAGCTCACGCTCGGCGCCTCTGACCACCGCGCGTTCGGCCGCCACGGCCTGCTCTGCTTCGGCCAGCTCCCGCTGGACGCTCTGCAGCCGGCTGGCCAGCTTGCGCGCGTCGCGCTCACTCGCGCTCACTCGGCGACTCAGCCGGTCGATCGCCGCGCGACTCTCGCGGTCGAGCTCTGAGCAACGATCCTCGGCCTCCACGCGCAGCCGCTGCTCGGCGTACTCGCGCTGCTTGGCACGTCTCAGCTCGTGCTCATGCTCGGCGCCCGCCACGCGTGCGCCTTGCAACAACTCGGACATCCGCCGCGTCTCCTCTTCGGCCTCCTCCAAGCGTTGCTGGAGGCTCGCCAGGTGGGTCTCGAGCGTCTGCACCGTAGCCTCGGCCGCCTCGGCGCGGCGGATCAGTGCGTCCGGGTGGGCGGGGTCCGAATTCATCGCGCGACGAGCACGGCGTTCGGCCAGCAGATCGCCTTCGGTCCTTCGCGGCGCTTCGCCGTCCGGCGTCTCTTTGCCCTCTGCCATCATCATTGATCGGCAAGGTATGGGGGACGCCGGACGACCTCCCAAGAAGCGCTCGGCTACAGAGGATTCTCAGCCCCGGCGAAAGATTTTGAACCGGCGGGGCCTCAACCGGCGACGCGTCGCGCGATCAGCACCGCCGCGATGACCGCTGAGCAGGCAGCGCCCCCCCTGACGGCCACAGTGCGAGCTGAGGGCAGCCTCTGGCGCAGATACCACTTCCCCCCGCGCCACACCGCGTAGCCGAGGAGCTTATAGCCGTTGCTGCTCATCCCAGCATGCTAGCGCCATGAGGCTTACTCGTTATGCAGGCGCCAGGCCATACGCGACTGCAGCGAGAACAGCTCGATGAAGCCGGGGGAGGCGGTCTGTGGGAAGAGGCCGCCGGACTCGGCGAACGACGCGAGGCTCGCGTCATAGACGGCATTGGGAGAGGAACGTGTCACCACCCGTGCTTGGCCCTTGTAGAGCTTTATCCCGATCGTCCCTGAGACCAGCTCGTTGACCCGCTCCATGTAAGCGTCCAGGTCTGACCGCAGTGGCTCCCACCACAGCCCGGCGTAGACGAGGTAGGCCCACTGGCGGTCGAGTTGGGGCTTGAACTGATTTTGGTGGATCGTGCCCACGAGCTGCTCGAGCTCCTGGTGGGCTCCCAGTAGGATCGCCGCGGCGGGTGCCTCGTAGATGTCGCGCACCTTCAGCCCGACGATGCGGTCCTCGATGTGGTCGACGATCCCCACCCCATGGCACGCGCCGAGCTCGGCAACCCGTTCGATCAGCTCCACGAGCTCGAGGCGCTCGCCGCTCAAGGCGACGGGCACGCCGCGCTCGAACTCAATCTCAACGATCTCAGCCTCGTCGGGTGCCCGCTCGGGAGGGGTCACGAGCTGGAACACGTCGTCCTCGGGCGCGTGCGAGAGATCCTCGATCCAGCGACCCTCCGAGGAGCGCCCCCAGAGGTTGTCGTCGATTGAATACGGCGCCTGCCCCTCCGCGCCTTGGATTGACTTGACGGGGATGCCGTGCGAGCGCGCGTAGGCGATCTCCTCCTCACGACCCATCTGCCAGGAGCGCACCGGCGCGATCGTCTTCAGCTCGGGCGCGAGCGTGGCAACGGTCACCTCGATGCGCACTTGATCGTTGCCCTTGCCGGTGCAGCCATGGGCGATCGTGTCACAGCCTGACTTGCGCGCATAGTCGACGGCGAGCTTGGCGATCAGCGGTCGCCCGAGCGCGGTGAACAGCGGATAGCCCCCGCCATAGAGCGCGTTGGCCTTGATCGCGGGCAGGACGTACTCGCGCGCGAATTCCTCGCGGGCATCGACGACATGGCAGTCCAGGGCGCCGAGCTCAAGCGCCTTGCCCTTGATCACCTCGTAGTCCTCGCCGGGCTGGCCGAGGTTGACGGTCAGGCACACCACCTCCGCGTCGTAGGAGTCCTGGATCCACTTCAGCATCACGCTCGTGTCGAGACCGCCGGAGTAGAGCAGCAGCACGCGGTGGACCTCGGCGGGGTCGGCCTCGTAGGAGGCTGTGCGCGGGGCGGATGTGTGGGTTGGATCCTCGGACACGGCGGCGAACCCTACCTTCAGTCCTGCTCGTCCAGCGCCGCGCCCAACCGCCCGAGCGCGTCATCGATCTCTGCCTCGGAGACGATCAGCGGCGGCAGCAGCCGCACGGTGGTGGGCCCGGTGGCGTTGACGATCAGCCGCTGCTCGAGCAGCGCGCGGCGCACGATCTCAGGCGCGGGGATGTCAAGCTCGCACGCGAGCATCAGGCCGCGCCCGCGCACGGACAGCACGTGGGGCAGGCGCTCCAGGCCGGCCGCCAAGCGGTCGCCTAGCTCACTCACCCGTGCAAGCAGCGCGGGGGTGTCGGTTACCTCGAGCGCCGCGAGCGCCGCTGCCGCCAGGACCGGGCCACCCGCGAAGGTGGAGCCGTGATCGCCCGGCTGGAGGACGTCAGCAAGCCGCTCGCCCGTAACCAGAGCGCCGATCGGCAGCCCCCCGCCGAGCGCCTTGGCGACGGTGATCGCGTCGGGAATCACTCCCGTCTGCTGATAGGCCCACAGCGTGCCGGTGCGGCCCATGCCGCACTGGATTTCGTCGAAGATCAGCGCGGCGTCGTGCTCGTCGCAGGCCGCCCTTGCCGCCCCGAGCAACTCCTCGGAGAGCAGGTTCACGCCGGTCTCCCCCTGGATCGGCTCGAGCACCACGGCGGCGGTGCGCTCGTCGACCGCGGCGGCGAGCGCACCGGGCTCGGGGGCGACTACGCGAAAGCCCGGAACGAGCGGCGCGAACGGAGCCTGCTTTGACTCCTGCGGGGTCGCCGACAGGGCGCCGTAGGTGCGCCCGTGGAAGGCGCCGTAGACGACGACGACATCGCCCGCGTGCTTGGCCTTGCGCACGAGCTTGATCGCGGCCTCGTTGGCCTCCGCACCGGAATTGCAGAAGTACACCTTGCCGCCGAGACTGGACCGCGACAGGCGCTCGGCCAGAAGCATCGCTGGCTCGGTGTAGAACAGGTTCGAGACATGCATCAGCTGCCCCACCTGCTCGCGCACCGCCGCCACGACGCGCGGGTGGCAGTGACCGATGTTCGTCACCGAGATCCCGCACAGAAAGTCGAGGTACTCGTTCCCGTCGGAGTCCCACAGGCGCGCGGCCTCGCCGCGGACGAACTCGACGGGAAAGCGAGCGTAGGACGGGATTACGCTGTCCCGCTCGAGTTCCTGCAGCTCTGCAAGGCTCATGCGGAAGCCTCGATCTTGGTGCCGATCCCCGCGTCCGTGAACAGCTCGAGCAGCAGTGAATGCGCTACCCGTCCGTCGAGGATATGCGCGGCCGAGACGCCCTGTTGGATTGCCTCGACGCAGGCGGCCAACTTGGGACGCATGCCACCCTCGAGCCCCGGCAGGGCATCCTTGACCTCCCGCGTGGTGGCCTGCCCGATCAGGCTGCCGGGGTCGGCTGGATCGCCCAGCCAGCCGGGGACGTCGGTGAGGAAGACCATCTTGTAGGCGCCGATCGCGCCCGCGACCGCGCCGGCGGCCTCGTCGGCGTTGACGTTGTAGGAGCGCCCGTCGCGGTCAGCGCCGACCGAGGCGATCACAGGGATGTAGTCGGAGGAGATGTGAGCGATCACGTCGACATTGACGCGCTCGATGCTCCCGACGAAGCCGATGTCCTCCCCATCCGGCCCCGCGCGGCGGGCTACGCGGAACAGCGAGCCGTCGTCGCCGCACAGGCCGACCGCGGGCTGACCGTGACGGTTCAGGCGCAGGACGATCTCCTTGTTGACCTTCCCGACGAGCACCATCTTCGCGACCTCGACCGTGTCCTCGTCAGAGACGCGCAGGCCGCCGACGAACTCGACCGGCAGGCCGAGACGCTCCATATAGGAGGTGATGTCGGGACCGCCGCCATGCACGACGATCGGGTTCAGCCCCACGTACTTGAGCAGCACCACATCGCGCGCGAACTCCTCTCGCAACCCAGGATCCTCCATCGCGGCGCCGCCATACTTTATGACCACCGTCTTTGAATGGAACTCTCTGATGTACGGGAGTGCCTCGAGCAGCGTGCCTACATCGCGCATGAAGAAGACCTCGGGTTGGATGGGTGGGAGACAACTACGCTGAGCGACCGAATCGGGGGTGATGTCGCCGGTCTCAGCTCGGGTTGGTCGAGCCGGGGCGCTCTTCCTCGAAAGCTCATGTCGTGTAGTCGGCGTTGATGGTCACGTACTCGTGCGAGAGGTCGGAGAAGAACACCTCTGTCTCGGCACCCTCGCCCGGGAGGATGATCTCGTATTCGACTTCCTTCGCCTTCAACGCCTCGGCCAGCGCGTCCTCGTCGTAGTCGATCGCGGCTCCCGCCGAGCACACGTGGATGCCCTCGAGCGTTATGTCAAACACGAGCGGCGCGGTGCTCCCTCCGAGGGCGGCGCCGACGGCCTGGACGATGCGCCCCCAGTTGGGGTCGCCGCTGTGCAGCGCGGCCTTGACGAGCGGCGAGTTGGCCACCGAGCGCGCCGCCGCCTCGACGCTCTCCTGATGGCCTCCCCGCACGACCACCCGCGCGATCCGGGCGGCGCCCTCGCCGTCTGCGACCATCAGGATCGCGAGCTGGCGCAGGAGCGCGTCGAGCGCCTCGCCGAAGCGCAGCTCGTCCTCTGACTCCGGGGCGATCCGCACGCCGGAGGCGCCGGAGCACATCAGGATCGCGGTGTCGTTCGTCGACAATTGCCCGTCGACCGAGACGCGGTCGAAGGAGCGCTTGACCGTGACTCCGAGCAGCAGATCGGCCGTCTCGGGCTGCAACTCGGCGTCGGTCTGGACGAAGCAGAACATCGTGGCGAAGCGCGGCGAGATCATCCCGGCGCCCTTGCACTGCGCGGTCAGGCGCACCGGGCCGGAGGGCAACTCGACCTCCAGGCAGGCGCGCTTCTCGAACGCGTCGGTCGTCTGGATCGCCTGCTGAAGATCCCCATCGCCCTCGCGGCGCAGCTGCTGTTGGGCGGCGATGATGCCCCGCAGAACTGGATCCACCGGCAGGTGATGGCTGATAGCGCCGGTCGAGGCAAGCGCGACGGCGGTCTCCTCGACACCCACGGCGACGGCCGCGGCGCCCTGCGTCTTGGCGGCGTCTTCGAGCCCGCGCCTGCCGGTCGCGGCGTTGGCGCACCCTGAGTTGGCGAGCACCACGCGCAGAGCATCCAGCCGGCAGCGCTCCTGGCTGAGGAGCACGGGCGCGGCGGGCGTCCCGGTGTCGCCAAAGCGTGCCGCGCTGACCGGGGTCTGTGCATCGCACACGAGCAGCCCCAGGTCGGGACGTCCGCTGGGCTTGATCCCGCATGCCACTCCGGCTGCCCTGAAACCGGCGGGCAACCCCGCGGCGGGACCGAGGTCGCGCACGTGCGCGGGCGCGGGCGTCCAGCGCGAGTGAAAGAAGGGCTGCGGGGGACCCTGGGCCGACCTGTCGCCGGAGACGTCTTTGGCGGCGCTCATAGCAGCCCCTCCGTCTCCGGGAAAGAGAACATCAGGTTGAGGTTCTGGATCGCCTGCGAGGAGGTGCCCTTCCAGAGATTGTCGATCGCCGAGAGCACGATCACCTTGCCGGTGTGGGGGTCGGCTGCGGCGAACACGCGGCAGAAGTTCGTGGCGAGCACATCACGTGTGCCGGGTGGCACATCGACCACCTCGACGAATGGCTCATGGGCGTACTCGCCGGTGTACAGCTCGCTCAGCTCGGCCGGGGCCACCGTCCGGGTGGGCGTCACGTAACAGCTGGCCAGCTCACCCTGGTCGAGCGGGACGAGGTGAGCTTGAAATTGCACCTTCAGGTTGGCGCCGAGGAGGCCAAGCTGCTCCTCTATCTCGGGCGTGTGACGGTGGGCGGCGACGTTGTAGGGAAGGATGTTCTCCCCAGCGATCGAGAGATGGGTGGTGTCGTCGAACGTGCGCCCGGCTCCAGAGATGCCCTGCTTGGCGTCGATCACCACGTCGGCTAGCAGACCCGCGCGCGCGAGCGGGGCGAGGGCGAGCACGGACGCGGTGGGGTAACAGCCGGGGTTGGCGACGATGTTCGCACTCGCGATCTCCGCGCGGTGCAGCTCGGTGAGCCCGTACGCCGTCTCGGAGAGCAGCTCAGGCCGGGGATGAGCGCCATACCAGCGCTCGTAGGTGGAGAGGTCGGCGAGGCGGAAGTCGGCGGAGAGGTCGACCACGCGCGCGCCGCGCGCGCGCAGCGCGCCCACTGTGGGGGCGGCCGCCGCGTGCGGGTAGGAGACGACGGCCGCGTCGAGCGCCCCGAAGCCATCGAGGTCGAGCTCTTCGATCTCGAGCGGCACGCGATAGCGCGGGTAGAGGTCATCCAGGCGACGGCCGACCTCGGAGCGCCCGGTGACACCGGTCAGCTCGAAGCGGGGGTGGCGCCAGAGCAGGTGCGCGGCCAGCGCCCCGGCAAAGCCGGTTGCGCCCGCGACGATCACTCGCGGGGAGCCCTCCGCGAAGCTCTGGCCCGAGGCTTGATCAGCCACGCAGCTCACCCCCCAGCGCGCCGAGCGCCGCCACGATCCGCTCGCGCGCGGGTGCGATGTCCTCGTCGCTGAGCGTCTTCTCTGTGGCCTGGAAGGACAGGGCGAGGGCCAGTGAGCGGCGTCCCTCGCCGATCTGCTCGCCGGTGTAGACGTCGAACACGCTGACGTCGTCGAGCACCTCCCCAGCCGCCGCCCGCACGTGCTCCAGAACCCGGGCAGCGGGGACCGTGTCCGGCAGCGTCACCGCGAGATCCCGGCGCAGGGATGGAACCGAGGCGAAAGCATTGAACGCGATCACCGCCGCGGAGGCTGCCGCCACCTTGCCGAGGTCGATCGCGAACGTGGCGGTCCGCTCGAGATCCCACTCGCGCGCGACGAGCGGGTGCACCTCGCCCACGAATCCCAACCGCTCCCCAGTGGCGAGTACGGCGGCGCTGCGACCGGGGTGAAGGAAAGGCCAGGTTGCGGGCTCGACAGACCAGTCGACGTGGAGCTTGTCGAGCAGCGCGCCGAGCAGCGCCTTGGCCGCGAAGAAGTCAGCCTCACCGGGCACACCACGCCATGATCCTCCCGCGAGCGCGCCACTCAGCAGGACCCCGAGCGCGTGATGTTCGTCCACGGGCGTAGCGCTCGCGTGATCGCCGGCGACAACGGACTCGTGGTTTTGCTCGACGGCAGCACTGGCGCGCGCCGCCCGATACACGGTGCCCGACTCGAAGATCTGAACGTCCGGACCATTGCGGGCTACGTTGTGACGCGCGGCGTCGAGCAACGAGCCGAGCAGCGTGGGGCGCATCACCGACTGGGCCTCGGACAGAGGGTTTTCGATCCTCACCACGTGGCGCATGGGGTGCTCGGCTCCGAGGCGCAGCCGGTCGAGCAGCTCCGGGTCGGTGAAGCTCCAGCCGACCACCTCGTGCAGCCCTCGTCCGACCATTGCGTCCTCGGCCGCGCGGCGAACCCGCTGGGCGTGGTTGAGCAGGCCGACAGCCCCGCGGCGAGCGGGGAGCGTGGCCGGCAGCTTCTCCAACCCGTCGATGCGAGCGACCTCCTCGATCAGGTCGACCTCGCGTGTGACGTCATCGCGACGCAGCGCCGGCACCGTCACGTCCAGGCCATCGTCCGCCGGCTCGACTTGGAAGTCCAGGGCCTCGAGGATCTCCGCTTGGCGCTTCAGCGTCACGGGCACCCCCAGGATCGCCTGCACCCTGGTCTCGCGCAGCCTGATCTGCTGCGTCGATGTCGCGCGCGTCTGACTCACGTCGATCGTGCCGGGGGCGACGCGCGCGCCGCACAGATCGATCATCAAGCTGGTGGCGATCGCCTGCGCATGCATGCACTGCTCGGGTTGCAATCCCTTCTCGAAGCGGGCTGAGGCCTCGCTGCGCAGACCCAGTGCCCATGAGCTGCGGTGGATGTTCGGGCCGTTCCAGCTCGCCACCTCCAGCAGCACGCGCGTGGTGCTCTCCCCCACCTCCGAGCGGGCGCCGCCCATCAGCCCCGCAATCGATGTCGGACCCTCGGCGTCCTCGATCACGACCATCTCGCCATCGAGCACGCGAGCCTGACCGTCGAGTGTGGTCACCCGCTCGCCCTCGCGCGCACGTCTAACGGCCAGTCGCGCGCCCGCGACGTGGTCGAGGTCAAAAGCGTGCAGCGGCTGCCCGGAGAGCAGCATCGCGTAGTTCGTGATGTCGACGACGTTGTTGATCGGCCGCATGCCGGCGGCCGCCAGCCGCACCTTTAGCCAAGGCGGGGACGGCGCGATCGTGACGTCCTCGAACACGCGCGCGGTGAAGCGCGGACACAAGTCGGGGCACTCGACGATCACCTCGGCGCCGGAGACGGGCCCATCCGAGCCAGGGTCCTCACTCCAGGGCGCGACCTTCAGCGGCGCGCCGGTGGCGGCGTGCAGCTCGCGCGCCACGCCGTACACGCCGAGGCAATCCGGCCGGTTGGGCGTGATCTCGAGCTCGAGCACGTCCATCGAGATCGTCAGCACGTCCGCGAGCGGCGTGCCCGGGCGGGGCGCCGCGCCGACACGGCGCGGTCCGGCGTCGAGCATCTGGCCGCCTGTACCCCGATCATCAGGGGTATCGAGCACGAGTATCCCCTCAGAGCCGGAGCTGATCTCGAGCTCCGACTCGGACAGGATCATCCCTTCGGAAACCACGCCGCGCAGCTTCGCCTGCTTCAACTTGGTGCCGTCGGGCATCACCGCGCCGGGTCGTGCCACGGCCACCGTCTGTCCGGCCGCGACGTTGGGCGCACCGCAGACGATCGTTGCCATCTGTTCGTCCTCGGCACCGAGATCGACGGTGCACACCTTCAGCCGGTCTGCGGCCGGGTGCTGCTCTGCGCTCAGCACGCGCCCCACAACGAAGTGCTCGGCCGACGGCACGCCGTGGTGGTGAATCGCCTCGACCTTCGTCCCGGTCATCGTCAACCGCCCCTCGATCGCGTGCACGTCGAGATCGGGATCGCAGTATTCACGCAGCCACTCGAGCGGAACCCTCATCAGAACTGCTCCAAGAAGCGGAGATCGTTTTCGTAGTAGAGCCGCAGGTCGGGGATGCCGTGCTTGAGCATCGCGATGCGCTCCACCCCCATGCCCCACGCGAACCCCTGCACCTTCTCGGGGTCATATCCGGGCGTGTTGTGCTCGGTCGTGGACACGTAGGAGTAGACGTTCGGGTCGACCTCGCCGGCGCCGAGGACCTCCAGCCAGCCCTCCCCCTTACACAGATAACAGCGCGGGTGGGCGGGCTCCGATTCCAGGAAACCCTTGCCGTCACAGTGAAAGCAGGAGACGTCGACCTCGACGCTCGGCTCTGTGAACGGGAAGAAATGCGGGCGCAGCCGCACATCGCGCCGATCGCCGAACACCGCGCGCGCGAACATCAAGAGCGTGCCCTTCAGGTCGGCGAGCGTGATGTCCTCGTCCACCGCCAACCCCTCGATCTGGTGGAACTGCGGCGTGTGCGTGGCGTCGGAGTCCGGCCGGTACACGCGGCCGGGGATCACGACATATAGGGGCGGCGGATGCGCCTCCATCGCCCTGATCTGCATCGGCGATGTATGCGTGCGCAGGACGAGATCACTGCTCCGCGGGGCATCCGGCCCCGCATTGTCATCACCAGGCACGCGCTCTCGAGCCACATAGAAGGTGTCGGTGCGCGCCCGCGCGGGGTGCGTCGGGCTGTGGTTGAGCGCGTCGAAGTTGTAGTGCACTGTCTCCACCTCGGGCCCCTCCATCACGGTGAAGCCAAGACCGAGGAAGATGTCTTCGAGCTCACGCCGGGTGGTGGTGAGCACGTGCAGGCGACCGATCGGCTGTGGCGGGGCGCCCGGCAGCGTCACGTCAACTCGATCCGCCTCGAGATTCCTCTGAAGCTCCGCCACGCCCAACTCGGCGACGCGCGCCTCGATCAGCGCCTGGAGTGCCTGGCGGGCCTGGTTGGCCGCCCTGCCGACCTCGCCCCGCTGGGCCGGCTCGAGCTCTGCCACTCCGCGCAGCATCTGCGGGAGCTCGGCCTTGCGTCCGAGATAGCGCACGCGCAGCTCCTCGAGCGCCGCGCTGGTGGCGGCCGCGACGATCTCGTCACTCGCCCGCGCCTGCAGCTCTTCGATCCGCTCGATCATGACGCCCGGACCCTAGATGACGCCGGGGCGTCAGACGCTCCCCGGCTCAGCTCGTATAGCGCCACGGTCGCCGCCATCGCCGCGTTCAGCGACTCCGAGGCGATCGGGATGTGCGCGACACGCTCGCACGCGGCCACCAACTCCTGCGGCAACCCCTCGCGCTCGGCGCCGATCAACAGTGTGAGCGAGCGCTCTTGCGCTGGCGCTTGGCCCCTGGCAGGCTCCTCCTCTAAAGGACCGGCGTGCAGCCTTGCGCGGTCAGCGTGGAGCGTGTGCAGCGGCTCGCCGGCGCCCGCGACGAGCGCCACCAGCTCACCCGGCAGCTCGGTCACATCGTTTACGCGCGCGAGCGACACGCCGAAGATCGCGCCCATGCTCGCACGCACGGCCTTCGGCGAATACGGATCGGCCGAGGTCGGCCCGAACGCCACGCACGAGGCGCCAAACGCCTGCGCTGAACGCAGCACCGTTCCCACGTTCCCCGGGTCTGAGACCCCGTGCAGGTACACGCACAGCGGACCCTCGGGTGCAGGCATCCAGCGCTGCTCGTACACGCCGATCACGCGCGTACCCGACCCCAGCGTCGACACGGTCGCCAGTGCTGTGGCGTCCAGGTCGACGAAGTCCCGGCCGCCCAGCTCCGTCCCCGCCAGCCGGTAGCCGTCGATGGCATCACGCTCAGCGCGCTGGGCGGCGGCGATCAGATCCTCGCCCTCGGCGATGAACTTGCCCGTGGTGGTGCGTCCACGCTTGGTCTGCAGACGGCGCAGCTCCTTCAGTCGGGGGTTGTGTGGGGAGGTGATGATCATTAGGGCTGCTCAATCAATGTGTGTGGCTGGATTTGATTGTCTTTTATGTTGGCTGTGGTTCGTTGGGTTGAAACACAAAAAAGGGCGCCGTCCTTGAAGGAGCGGCGCCCGGGAGGCTTCGATGTCGAGTGCCTGAGTCTAGGCAGCCGACGCCTCGCGGGCGACCTCGGCAAAACGTCGGAAAGTGTCGGCGTCGCGCACGGCGATGTCAGCCAGCACCTTGCGGTCAAGCTCAACTCCGGCCAGCGAAAGACCGTGCATGAACTGCGAGTAGCTCATCCCGTTGATCCGGGCGGCGGCGTTGATGCGGGTGATCCACAGCCGCCGAAAGTCGCGCTTGCGGTTGCGCCTGTCGCGGTATGCATACGCGTCCGCCTTCATCAGCGCCTCCTTGGCGCGCTTGTAATTCGAGTGCGCCTCGCCGCGGAACCCCTTCGTCAGCTCGAGCGTCGCGCGACGCTTCTTCTTGGCGTGGACCGACCGCTTGACCCTGGTCATTTGCCCACTCCGAGCATCCGCTTGATCCGTGGTACGTCGTGGTCGTTGATCATCTTCGGAGCACCCAGCGCACGCTTCTTTTTCGGCGACTTCTTCTCGAGAATGTGGCTCGTGAACGGGTGGCGACCGCGCACCTTGCCTGAGCCGGTTACCTTGAAACGCTTCTTCGCGCCGGAATGGGTCTTCATCTTGGGCATGATCGCGAGCCGCTGATTATGACACGGCCGTGCCCGTGGAGGCGTCCGCGCCCTCCTCGGGGGGAGTCTCATCTGCCACCGCGGCGGGCGTGCCCTCTTCGCCCGCAGCCTCCTCCGCGCCGGCCGAGGCCTCCTCCTCTGCCCCAGATGAGGCATCCTCCTCCGCGGCGGCTGGGGCGTCATCTGCCGCGCCAGCCGGGGCATCCTCCTCCGTCGCGGCGGAGACGTCGTCGTGCGCCGGAGACTCGATCGCCGCGGAGGCGACGTCGCCGAGATGTGCGCCGTTCGGGGTCGCGCCGGGAGAGATCTCGCCCACGTCGGTCCGGCCCGCCAGCACCGCTTTGGACGGCGCCATCATCATCGTCATGTTGCGCCCTTCCTGCATCGGGCGCTGCTCGACGACACCGAGCTCGGAGAGCTCTTCGGCCAGCCGGTCGAGGATCGCCGTGCCGCGCTCGGGGTGGGTGACCTCGCGTCCACGGAACATGATCGTGACCTTGACCTTGTCCTTGTGGCGCAGAAACCGCTCGACGTGGTGCTTCTTTGTGTCGTAGTCGTGCTGGGCGATCTTCGGGCGAAACTTGATCTCGCGCACGGTGATCTGCTGCTGGTGCTTCTTCGCCTGCTTGACCTTCTGCGCCTGCTCGTACTTGTACTTTGAGTAGTCGAGCACGCGGCACACTGGTGGGCGCGCCTCCGGCGCGACCTCGACCAGATCGAGGTCGCGTTCCTGGGCGAAGATCAGCGCCTCCGGCGTCTTCATCACGCCGACCTGGTTGCCCTCGTCGTCGATCACCCTGACCTCGGGCACGCGGATGCGCTCGTTGACCCTCGTCGTGTCCCGCTCGGGCGGGCGCCGGTCGAACCTGCGGGGAACCGGCACTAGCTGTGGCTGTCGCGCGTCAAGCGGATGCTATGCGTGGCGCTCTGAGGATTTGTCGGGCTGCTTCAAGGCGGCCGAGTATAGCGGCGTGCGTGCTGTGCGCAAGGGTTCGCTCACCAAAAAGAACAACTTTGAAACTTTGAAGAACAGGCTCTAAACAACTTCGGGCTCTAAACAACTTCGTCGTCGGTGCCGCGCCGGCCGATCTCCCGCTCGAGCCGTGCGGCGAACTCCACGCTCGTGACTGTTCCCGTGTCGCCCGCGCGGTGCTCGCGTACTGACACCGCTCCTTCGCTCGCCTCGCGCTCGCCCACCACGAGCATGTAGGGGATCTTGCGCAGCTCGGCCTCGCGGATCTTGCGTCCGATCGACTCGCCGCGGTCGTCCAGCTCGACGCGAGCGCCGGCCTTGCGCAGAGTGTCTCTGACAGAGGCGCCGTAGGGGTTGAACTTCTCAGACACCGGCAGCACGATCGCCTGCAGCGGAGTGAGCCACAGCGGCAGCTCGCCCGCATAGTGCTCGATCAGGATGCCGATGAAGCGCTCGAAGGAGCCGAGCAGCGCGCGGTGGATCATCACGGGGCGGTGCTCTGAGTTGTCGGCGCCGGTGTAGTGCAAGTCGAAGCGCTCGGGCATCGAGTAATCGAGCTGCACCGTGCCGAGCTGCCAGGAACGCCCGAGCGAGTCGGTCATGTGCAGGTCGATCTTCGGGCCGTAGAAGGCGCCATCGCCCGTGTTCAGCTCGTACTCCAGGCCCTCGGCCCTGAGCGCTCCCTCGAGCGCCCCCTCGGCGCGGTCCCACATCTCCTCAGTGCCGATGCGCCGCTCGGGCCGGGTGGACAGCTCCAGACGCGGCTTGAAGCCGAACAGGCGATACAGGTCAAAACCGAAGCGCAGGCACTGCACCACCTCCTCCTGCACCTGCTCCTCGGTGCAGAAGATGTGGGCATCGTCCTGGGTGATGTGGCGCACCCGCATCAGGCCGTGGAGCGTCCCGCTCGGCTCGTGGCGGTGCACCAGACCGGCCTCTGAATAGCGCACGGGCAGATCGCGATAGGAATGTCGCTCATCGTTGTAGATCTGAATGTGTGCCGGGCAGTTCATCGGCTTCAGCCCCATCGGGCGATCCTCGACGTCGGTGAAATACATGTTGTCCTTGAACTTGTCCCAGTGCCCAGACTGTTTCCACAACTCGACGTCGTAGAGGATCGGCGTCTTCACCTCGCGATAGCCGCGCGCCAGGTTCTCGGACCGCCAGAGATCGCTGAGCGCGTTCCAGATCGCCATCCCGGCTGGCTTCCAGAATGGGCCGCCGGGCGAGAGCTCGGAGAACATGAACAGATCGAGCTCGCGGCCCAGCTTGCGGTGGTCGCGCGCCTTCGCCTGCTCGATCCGCTCCAAGTGCTCCTCGAGATCTTCCTTGGAGAAAAACGCGGTGCCGTAGATGCGGGTGAGCATCGTGCGCGAAGAGTCCCCGCGCCAGTACGCGCCCGCGACGGACTGCAGCTTGAACGCGCCCACGGTCTTCGTGGTCGGGGCGTGCGGCCCGCGGCAAAGGTCGGTGAACGGGCCGTTCGTGTACAGCGACACGGTCTCCAGCGGATGGGCTGAGCCAGCGTTGGCGACGAGGTCGTCGATCAGCTCGACCTTGTAATCCTGGCGCTCTGAAACAAAGCGCTCGCGCGCCTCGGCCGGCGAGACGTCCCGTCGCGCAAACGCCTCCGCCGCCTTCACATGCGCGCGCATGCGCTCTTCGATCTCCGGGAAGTCGTCCTGCGAGATCGCCGTGCCGTCGGGGAACTCGAAGTCGTAGTAGAAGCCGTCCTCGATCGGCGGGCCGATCGAGATCTTCACGCCCTCGTACAGCTCCATCACCGCCGCCGCGAGCACGTGCGCGGCGTCGTGGCGGATCAGGCTGAGCGCCTGCTCCCCGCTCTTATTCGTCACGATCGCGATCCGCGCCCCGTCGGGCAGCTCGCGGGCGAGGTCGCGCACCTCGGAGTCCTTCCCGGCGCCCTCTCCCGTCCCCTCGCCACCCCCCACGGCGACCCTGTCAGGTGGCCTCAACTCGATCGCGAGCGCCGCGCGCGCGAGCCCCGGCCCGATCGCCATCGCGGCGTCGGCGCCGGTGGCGCCGTCGGGAAGCTCGAGCGCCTTTCCGTCCGGGAGGGTGACCGTGATGGACATCGCGCTGCAGGCTACCCGGCGGGTGCAGGAGCCGGTCGGGCGGCCATAAGGCGACCTGCAGGAGCGCGCCGTCGCCAAGCGCCGTGCGACGGACCTCACCGGCGCCGATCAGCTCGATCAGCTCGTTCTCGGCGGCCTTGCGACGAGGAGCCTCGTGTCGCCTGCGCTGACTCGACACCCACGCATATCGTCCTAAATCCTTGACTTTCTCGAGGCGTCTGATGATGCCGCGGAGACCTGTTTGGGGAGCCGCCGATGCAGACCATCGTCTGCATCTGCAATCATCGCCTGATGACGAATCACGAGCCCCTCTCCGTCTCCATCACGCTCTCCCCTGCTCAGGTCGACGAGGTGGTGCGCACCGCCTCCCAGAGCCGCGCCCCGAGCATCTCCACGCTGATCGCCAACTCGCTGCACGCCCCGTTGCGAGACGGCGATCAGGCCGCCTCCCCCGCGCCTGCACCAAACGTCGCTGGAACAACACCCGCTCACGGCGCGGGCGCGCAAGCGCCGCACAGCAGTGGCTCCGTGTCGAGCGACGCCGTCGATCCGCGACTGTCGCTGTCGCTGCTTCGAGGGTTTTCGATCCTCGCCTGCTTCGGTCCGAACGGCGAGGCGCGCGGGATCGTCGAGCTCGCCGGCGATCTCGGCATGAGCCCGAGCACGGCCCACCGCTATGCCGTCACGCTCGTGGAGCTGGGGTTGCTCGAGCGCTGCCCCACGACGCGCAAGTACCGCCGGCCCGGGGTGTGAGGTTCATCCCGGGGTGTGCGGTTCCTCCCGGAGTGTGAGGCTCGTCAATGAAAAGCGGACCCAAGCTGGCATCAGAGCCTTGCCACGCGTGTCGGGGATGGACGGACTCCTCGCTGTGGCCTGGCTGTGGGGTATCCAGCGCTATCCCTTCATACGCCCGTCTAGTCAGACCGCGGGTCGCGTGGTATTTGCCGCGGATGTTGCCGATACAGACTTAGACCAGCAAGATGCGGACGCGAATCAGACTACTTCGAGAACTTCTGTTCGATGTGCAATACGAGGTCGATGAGGCGCTCGTGGCGGAGGCGATCGTCGCGCGTGCGACGGCACGCCGCCTCGTGCCGGGAACCGTATTCCGCAACGACATCCGCGATCCCCGCGGTCCCCGGGTCCAGTCGTTCCGCCCCAGCCGCCAAGCCCGCTCGTTCCGGCCATGCAGCTCCGCGAGGCCTGTTGACACGCTCGCATCCTGGCGCCGCGGTGCTTAGAGCCCGACCTATCCCGTGACGGGACCGGACCCGCTTTGAGCCGCCGTATCTGGGGCGAGTTCGTCCAACCGGTCGAGGATCGTCTTCAGACCACCCTGTGTACGCACGTCGAGGCGGTCGAGGATCGCCTCCGCGTCTTTGAAGGTGTTCGCGGAGCGCGCATCGGCGGCCAGGCTCTGCACGTTCTGCCCGACCATGATCACCGATAGCAGCACGAGCTGCAGGAACGTCTGGGCGATCCAGGCAACAAGTCCCTCCCCTCCGGGCTCAAGCGCCGGACTCAGACCCAAGAGGGCGATGGCGGCGAACAGGTAGGCGCACCACATCGTGCCGACCAATCTGGTGATGAGCACGGCGAACTTCGCGTTGAACCCGTCGACCTCGCCCATCGCTTCTTTGAGCACGCGCGGGCTGGGGTGCAGAGCCTTGGCGAGATGGTGCTGGGTCTTCACCGGACTGTGCTGATGCTGAGTCATCGTCGATCCTCCTTGCCACCCGTAGTGGGTGGTCTTTGCTGGTGGCGAGATGTTCCGGCGAGTGTATTTGCGCTGGCCTTTAGCCAGAGCGTTCTCGCAGAGCTGACCGGGCCATACGGCCAATACGTTTTTTCCGCAGCGTGCGACAAGGCGACGGTTGGGGTATTGAAATCGACGCCGAGCGGTGGCTATGTTCTGCGCGGACGCGGAACCGAGCCGCAAAGAGCGAGGCCACCAGAGGTGTGAGGCCGCGCCGCCCGAGTCGATACGCCCTCACGGGCGCGACGATGAGGGTTCCTCGAGCGGCCCGGAACCGCGTCCTCTTTGCCTCTGTGGGCGCTTACGCGCTCCCTTAGAGCCTCAGGCGCGGGCGAGCTCTTCCAGGCGGCGCTCGGCGAGCGCGACGGCCATCGCCCCCTCACCCACCGCCCCGGCAACCCGCTTGGTCGAGCCGTGGCGCACATCGCCGGCAGCGAAGATCCCGGGAACGCACGTCTCGAGCGCGAGCGGGTCGCGCTCGAGCGGCCAGCTCGCCGGCCGGCTGCCTCCCCTGAGCAGATCAGGGCCCGTCAACAGGTAGCCGGCTTGGTCTATCTCGAAGCCTCTCTCGGTCGCCCACGCGGTGCGCGGCTCGCCCCCGATACACACGAACAACCGGTCCGCGTCGTGGCGCTCGACCGTACCAGCGGCGTCTTCGATCGTGACCGAGCGCAATGACCGCTCGTCTCCATCGAGCCCCCGAACGCGCGAGCGAAGACGGACATCGATCAGCGGGTTCTGTTCGATGCGCTGGACGAGGTAGGCCGACATCGACTTGGCGAGCGAGTCGCCGCGCACGACCATCGTCACGCGCGCATACGCATCGGCGAAGTTCATCACGGCCTGCCCCGCCGAGTTCCCGGCGCCCACGATGACGACCTCTTTGCCGTCGCAGGCAACCGACTCGCTTCGACCGGCGCCGTAGTAGACGCCGCGGCCGAGCAGCTGCTCGACGCCGTCGACCTCGAGCCTGCGCCACTCCATCCCGGGTGCGACCACCGCGACATCCGCCGTGACCTCGATGCCGTCGGTCGACTCGATACGCATGCCGCCCTCCGCGCGGGCAGTGCCCTGTCTTATGCCGCGGAGCAGCTGCAGCTCGGCGCCGAAGCCCTCCGCCTGCCGGGCGGCGAGCCTCGCGAGCGTCGCCCCCTCGATGCCGGAGGGAAAGCCGAAGAAGTTCTCGATCATCGAGGTGTGGCCGGCCTGCCCGCCCGGTATGTCCCGCTCGAAGACGATCGTGGAGAGCCCGTCCGATGCGCCGTAGACGGCCGCGGCCAGGCCCGCCGGACCGGCGCCGACGATCGCGAGGTCGTAATGTGAGCGCGTGGGCGGCGTCCGCGCGTTCCAGGCTTCGGCCAGCATCACGATCGTCGCGTTTTCGTAGGTTTCCTCGCCGTCTATCACCGCCGGCAATCCGTCCGTGGCGACGCCGTGGCGCTCGAGCAGCGCCTTCCCCTCGGCGCCGTCGGACTCGTAGAACTCATACGGCTGCGCCGCTCGCGTCAGGAAGTCGCGCAGCTCGTGGTCGCCCGGGTCCAAGCGCCGGCCGATGACCGTGAGGGTCTGCCCCTGAGGGCTCACGCGACCGTACGCCAAAGCG
Organism: Solirubrobacteraceae bacterium; assembly: GCA_036744995.1. Classification (GTDB taxonomy): domain Bacteria; phylum Actinomycetota; class Thermoleophilia; order Solirubrobacterales; family Solirubrobacteraceae; genus Palsa-744. Next base: position 20,757 of record DAIOGX010000034.1, read on the forward strand.
CCGAATCTTGCATCCCAGCAGCGTATCCATACCCGGTGGGCGCCAGCTCGACCCGAGCCGCCGAGCCTACGATCGGCTTCTGTCGAGTGCGCTCCCGCAGGCGAATGCGCAGACCACGTGGGATCAGGGTGAAGCTCAACCGCTCGGTGACCGGGCCGCCTGCTTCGTCGAGCTCGATCTCGAAGTTGCGGGCGATCATCGCCATCGCCGTCTTTGACTCCAGAAACGCGAGGTTGCGCCTCGGGCAGAAACGCGGACCGGCGCCAAAGGTGAGGAACGATGCCCACTCTCCTCAAAACCGATGCCCGTGATTTCGGCGTCTTCTAACTCTCCATGGCATCGCCAGTTCGCCATGCCCGGTCAGCTACCCGGGGCCAACCCGCCGCACGCGGACGCCCCCGAGCTCGATCGCCTCGCGTCCGCCGGGCAGCTCGTGCGGGAGCTCGACCGTGATCTCCACCAGCCCTTCCGCGCGCTCGCTCGCGGCCGTCTCGAAGTGAACCTCGCCGCCATCCAGGCGCAGCACCGGCCGATCCTCACCGCTCACGCCGAGGCCCAGCACCTCTGCCCAGCGCGCCGCCACGGCCGCCGGATCGCTCACCGCGAGCGTGACCCCCGCCAGGCGTCCAGGCGCGCCGGCGCCGACCCGTCCGGTCCACCGCGGCCCGCCCCAGCGCCATGTGCCGTAGGGCTCGGAGCGGTCGAGCGAGACGATCGCACCGCGCATATCGGCCGGGTGCAGGTGCGTGGCCGAGATGTCGGGCAGGTCGATCTGCCACGCCACGCGCACGCCCAGCCCCCTCGCGCGCTCGCGCGCGCCATCCAGATCCTCCAAGTCGAAGATCACCATGTAACCGCCATCGCCGCCGTGGCGCGCGAGGTAGCGGCCGGCCGCGGTATCCGGCTCGATCGGCGAGACGACCTCGACGAAGCAGTCGCCCAGCGCGAACACCACGTTGGCGAGCCCGAATGCGCCGACCCCGGGGTCGCGAAACGGCTCGTCGAGGTCAAGCGCGACTCTCAACGCGGATGCCACGGGCTCGAGCTCGGCCGCGACGAGCACTGCCTGACGCAGCCTCACCTTCGATCCGTCTGCACCCGTGGAGGTCAAGGCCACCGCCGCGTCAAGGCGCACATGCGCTAGGCACCCAGTGGCGCGAAGCGCGGGTCGCGCCGCTCCACGAAGCTGGTGACTCCCTCGACGAAGTCGGGGGCGGTGAAGGACTCGAGCATCAGCTGATCGGCGCCGGCGAGGGCATCGGGCAGCGCGCGGTCGAGGTCGGCGTAGACCTGTCGCTTCATCGTGGCCATGCTCGCCGGCGAGCACTTCGAGGCGAGCTCGCGCGCGTAGTCCAGCGTCTCCTCGAGCAGCTTCTCGGGCGCCGATACGCGGTTGACGAGGCCCAGCGCCTGCGCCTCCTCCGCCAACACCACACGGCCGGAGAGGAGCAGGTCGAGCGCCCGCGCGGGGCCGATCAGCCGCGGCAGCATCCAGGAGATGCCGTGCTCGGCCACCAGCCCCCGGCGGGCGAACGCGGTTGTCAGCTTGGCCCCGTCGGCGGCGAAGCGCACATCGCACATCAGCGCCTGCACCAAGCCGATCCCCGCGCACGCGCCGTTGATGGCGGCGACGATCGGCTTGGGGATCGAGTGCGGGAAGGTCTGCGGGCGACGCTCCCGGGCAGCC
>DAIOGX010000035.1:0-22293 GCA_036744995.1 Solirubrobacteraceae bacterium
ACGGTGGCGATCGTGTCCTCGAGGTTCTCCGCCAGCAGCGCCAGGCGCGAGGCCGGCGAGGAGTCCTCCTCGAGCAGCCGCCCGAAGACGATCGTCTCGCCAAACACCGACGCTGTCTCGGCCAGCGTCAGCGGCGTGCTCTGGTGGAAGACCCCCTGCTGGGCGGCGAGCGCAAAGTGCACGCCGTGACCGAGCTCGTGCGCGAGCGTGAGCACATCGCGCCGGCGAGCGGTGTAGTTGAGCAGCACGTACGGGAAGACCGACGGCACGGCGGCTGCGCAGAACGCGCCCCCGCGCTTGGCCGGGCGCACCGGCGCGTCGATCCGGCGCTCGTCGAAGAAGCGTTTGGCGACCTCGCCCAGCTCGGGAGAGAACGACGCGTAGCAGTCGAGCACGATCTCGCGCGCTTGGGCGAACGGGAAGCTGACCTCATCCTCGGTCACCGACGCCATGCGGTCGTAGTCGGCCAGTCGCTCGACGCCCAGCAGCTTCGCCTTCAGCCGATACCAGCGGCGCGGGATCTCATAGCGCCCGCGCACCGCCTCGATCAGGGCCTGCACAGACTCGTCTGAGGCCTCGTTTGAGAGGTTGCGCGCCGCCAGCCAGTGCGGATAGCTGCGCAGGCGGTCGTCGGTTGACTTGTCGGCTAGCAGCGTGTTGAACAGGAACGCGCGCGTGCGCAGTCCCGGTGCGAGCGCCGCGGTGACCGCCTCGGCGGTCGTGCGCCGCACGTCCTGATCGGCGAGCGCCAAACGGCTGAGCGCGACATCCAGCGCGACCTTCGCGCCCGCGCCGCCGTCATCGCCGTCGAGCTCGCCTGTACCCGCGAGGGTAACCTCAATCGCTGAGGTCAGCTCCTCAAACAGCCGCGTCCAGGCGCTCGCACCCGTGAGCGACTTCTCGGTGAGGATCTTCTCCTCGGGCTCTGACAGCAGGTGCTCGCGATAGCGACGCACGTTGCGCAGGTGGTGGGCACAGAACTCGAGCCCCTCGCCGCCGAGCAGCTCCTCCGCGCGCTCGTCTGACAGTGCCGACCACTCGAGCTCGAAGAACAGCAGCGTCGTCGCGATCTGGGTCTCGCCCTCCTGCACCTTCTGCAGCAGCGCGCCGTTCGCGGGCTCGGCCGTGTCCGTGGAGAAGCGCAGCGCGGCGTAGTAGCCGGCGCGCGCCACCAGCTCGTGGATGACTGCGAGCTCGTTCATCGCCTCGCGCAGGCCCGCACTGTCGAGTTCGCCGAGCTTGCCCGCATGCTGCGCCGCGAACGCCTGAGCGCGCGCGAGCGCGTCGCTCAGGCGGCGCTCTACGCCCTCCTGACCCTCGCCGTCGACGAGCGGCTCGAGATCCCAGGCGGTCTGCTCGAGCTCGGGGTCGACAGTGGTGGCTGAAGTTGTGGAAGCCATGATCGCGCAGCTTAGCCATGCGGATCGTGCGAGACCGGCGCGGGCATCGATGCGCACTTCGGATCAGCCTTGCGAGGGCCCGCCGGCAGCCCACGAGAGCCCGCCGGAGGAGGCGGTAGCATCGCCGACCCGTGCACGAGACCGTCCCGCAAATCTTCTTGATCGCACGCCCCTCGATCGACCTCGAGGGGATGCGCGCCTACCTGGAGGATGTCGGCGGGGAGTCGTGGCTCGACCTTCGCCTGGGCGAACAGGAGAGTGGGTCGGGTGGGCAACCCAATCACGGCGAACTACTGCTCGAGTTCGGCGGGCGTGCCTGCTATCGTAGCTGGGAGCCCGGCCTCAACCCGAACGTCTCGCGGATTCGCACCGACCGGCGCGAGTACTTCGCCAACATCCTCCGCAGCGGTCACGGCAGCGTGCTCGAGCACGCCAGCTACTCCTTCGCGCTGCGCAACGTCTCGCGCGTCTTCACCCACGAGCTCGTCAGGCACCGCGCCGGCTCTGCCTTCAGCCAGGAGAGCCTGCGCTATGTGCGCCTCGCCGACATCGGCTTCCGCGTGCCCCCCGCCCTGGAGCCCGTGCGCGAGCAGGTGCTCGCGATCGTCGAGCAGCTCGAGGAATTCCAGGTCAGCGCCGCCAAAGAGCTGGGGATCGACGAGCAAGGCGTGCCCTTCCACGTCAAGAAGGAGGTCACCTCCGCGCTGCGCCGGCTGGCCCCGATCGGCCTGAGCACGGACATCGTGTGGACGGCCAACGCACGCACGCTGCGCCACGTGATCGAGATGCGCACCGCCGAGGGCGCCGAGGAGGAGCTGCGGAGCGTGTTCGACAAGATCGCCCGCATCATGCAGGCAGAGGCCCCGAACCTGTTCCAGGACTTCGTCCGTCAGGACGATGGGTCATGGATGCCCGAGCACCGCAAGGTCTGAGCGCCGGCGGACCGGCGCCGCCCAGCGATTCCCTCCTCAGGCGTCCATCGTGCGGGTGCGCCATGCGCCGAGCGCGAGGAACACGACGAGCCACACAATCAACACGAGCAGCGCCGTACCCTGCGACATCGCAACCTGCGCGCCACGGCGACCTTCGACGCTGACGGGGCTGAAGTGGATGATCGCCTGGCTGAGGATGCCCTTGCGCGCACTGCCCAACGAGCTGATGCTCGCGATCAGGGGGCTCGCGACAACTTGCCATGCGATCAGCGTGACGATCGCACCCGGTCTCGAGGTCGTAAACGACGCGAAGCACACGGCGATCACGCACAGCACGCCCGTCGCCAGCAGCGTGAACCCCAGGCCATTGAGGATCAGCGATGTGCTGGGAGTCGGGAGATTTGAGGCAAACACGATGCTGCCGATGAGCAGCAGCGCAAAGCCCGCCAGGATCACCGTCCAGCACAATGCGAGGGCGGCGGGGACGCGCGTGGCGAACAGCGCAAGGCGCGAGCGGCCAGTGACGACGAGGTCTCGAAAGACGCCAGCGGAGGCGTCCCCGGTGCCCGCCTCGACCCCAATCAGGATCGCGGCGAGCGGTCCGAAGAACAGCGCGAGCACGCGCATGCCGTCGCTGAAGTTCTTCGTGCCTCCGGCCGGCCCATGCGCGCCTGGGTTGGAGGCGTGCTGAATGACCGTGACCAGGTAGACGATCACCAGGATGCCAAGCGTCAAGAAGAGCGACAGCAGGACCAACCAGCGCTTGCGGCGCAGCTTCAGGAAGTCCGCGCCGGTCATGCGCAGCGCTATCGCGGTCATGACCGCACCTCCTCGCGCGTCGAGCTCCCCGGCGAATCGACGGGTGCCTCGTCCAAGCGCGCTGTGATCTCCAGGAAGCGTTGCTCCAAGCTGTGGCGAACCGGCTCCAGGCGCGCGACCCCCACGCCCGCATGCACGAGCAGCGCGTTTACCGCAGCCGCAGACTCGACCCTGCCCACCCCGTCGGCGAGCACCACACGGATCCCGTCGTCGAAGCGATTGGCCTCGAGGACCAGATCGCTCGAGTGAAGCGTGCCGAGCGCCCGATCGGAGTCGTCCACGCCCAAGACCAGCTCGTGACGCGCCACGCCACCACCGGCGAGCTCGGCGATCGTGCCCTGCGTGATGATCTTTCCCCGGTCCACGATCGCTGCGGCGTCACAGGTCCGTTCGACCTCGTCGAGTAGATGCGAGGAGATGAACACGGTGCGCCCCTCCTGTTCGACCATTGCGCGGATCATTTCGCGAAACTCCTGGATGCCACCGGGATCGAGGCCGTTGGTCGGCTCGTCGAGGATCAGCAGCAGCGGATCAGCCAGCAAGCAGCGGGCCACGCCCAGGCGCTGGCGCATGCCCATCGAGTAGCTCTTGACCTTCTCGCCGGCGCGCTCGGACAGGCCGACGCGGGCCAGCGCCGGGTCAATCCGGTCGTAGACCTCGGGCCCGCGCACGGCCGCGATCAGGCGCAGGTTCTCGCGCCCGGTCAGGTGCATGTGAAAGCGGGGCTCCTCGACGATCGCGCCCACTCGCTGCAGCGCCTGTGCCCCCTCGAGGGGCATCGGGTGCCCGAGCACCTCCATCGTCCCAGAGTTGGCCGAGGTCAGCCCGAGCAGCGTGCGGATGATCGTGGTCTTGCCGGCGCCGTTGGGACCGAGAAAACCGAACGCGCTGGCACGCGGCACGCGCAGGTCGATGCCGTCGAGCGCCGTGCGCTCGCCGAAGCGCTTTGTCAGGCCATGCGTCTCGATCGCAAGAGGCGATTCGGACGTGGCTGGGTCGTTGGAAGGAGTCGGCAAGGCGGTCTCTGAAGATCGGCGACGGGCGGTGTTGGCGCAGCCTCCCAGACGCACCTAAAGATTCGATGAGAGCGGTCGGCATCCTGCGCCACCCCGTGCTGCTGCCAGGTCAGTCCTCCGTCGCCTGAAGTTCCTTCACCCGACCCTCCAGCTGAGCCATCACGTCGGGATCCCGCAACGTGGTCACATCCCCCAGGGCGCGCCCCTCGGCGATGTCGCGTAGTAGGCGGCGCATGATCTTGCCCGAGCGCGTCTTCGGCAGGTCGTCGGCCCAGATGATGCGCTTGGGCCGCGCGAACTTGCCGATCCGCTCGGCGACCGTCTCGCGGATGCCCTCGACGGTCCCCTCGTCGCCCTCCAGATCGCCCTGCAAGGTCACGAACGCGACGATCGCCTGGCCCGAGTCCTCGTCGTGCTGGCCGATCACGGCCGCCTCCGCGACGTCGGGGTGGGCCACGATCGCCGACTCGACCTCGGCCGTGGAGAGCCGATGTCCCGAGACGTTGACCACGTCGTCGATGCGCCCGATCACCCACAGGTAGCCGTCCTTGTCGCGCCGTGCCGCGTCGCCGACCAGGTAGGTCTCCTTGCCGAAGCGCTTGAAGTAGGTCTCGATGAAGCGCTCGTCCTCCTTGTAGAGGGTGCGCAGCATCGACGGCCAGGGACGCGTCAGCACGAGCAGTCCCTGGCCCTCCTCCACGACCTCGCCGGTGGACTCGTCGCGCACCTCGGCCTCCACTCCGGGGAAGGGATGAGTGGCCGAGCCCGGCTTGGTGTGAGTGATGCCCGGCAGCGGGGTGATCATGATCGCGCCCGTCTCGGTCTGCCACCAGGTGTCGACGATTGGACAGCGTTCGCCACCGATCACCTTGTGGTACCAGAGCCAGGCCTTCGGGTTGATCGGCTCGCCGACCGAGCCGAGCAGCCGCAGCGTCGACAGATCGTGCTCTCCTGGCCACTCGGCGCCCCACTTGATGCAGGCCCTGATCGCGGTCGGCGCGCAGTACAGGATGCTGACGCCGTAGCGTTCGACGAGCTCCCACCAGATGCCCTTGTTGGGGTAGTCCGGTGCGCCCTCCCACATCACCGAGGTCGCGCCGTTGCACAGCGGCCCGTAGACGATGTAGGAATGCCCCGTCACCCAGCCGACGTCGGCCGCGCACCAGTAGACGTCCTCCTCTGGCTTCAAGTCGAACACGTAGCGGTGAGTCGCAGAGACGCCTGTCAGATAGCCGCCGGTCGTGTGCAGGATGCCCTTCGGCTTGGCGGTCGAGCCGGAGGTGTAGAGGATGTATAGGGGGTGCTCGGCGTCGAGGGCCTCGGCCTCGCACTCCGAGTCGGCTGCCGCACAGATTGCGTCGTAGAAGACGTCCCGCCCCTCCTTCATCTGGCAAGGCACATCCTTGCTCTTGACCACCACGATCCTCTCGAGCGTCTCCAGGTCGCCCATCACCTCATCCACGCGGTCCTTCACCGGCGCCGTCTTGCCCTTGCGCGCCGCGCCGTCCACCGTTATCAGCACCCTCGCCTGCGAGAACTCCATCCGCTCGCGCACCGCCTCGGCGGAGAAGCCGCCGAAGACGACGTTGTGCGGCGCGCCGATCCGCGCGCAGGCGAGCATTGAGACGACGACCTCGGGGATCATCGGCAGATAGATCCCCACCACGTCACCCTTCTCCACGCCCAGACCCTTCAGTGCGCTCGCGAAGCGCTTGACCTCTGCCAACAGCTCGGCGTAGGTGATGTCGCGCTCGGAGCCGTCCTCCCCGCGCCAGTGAAACGCGACGCGCTCGCCCCGGCCCGCCTCGACATGCCGGTCGAGACAGTTGTAGGACACGTTCAACGTGCCGCCGGTGAACCACTTGTAGAAGGGCGGATTGGAGTCGTCGAGCACCGTGTCCCACGGCTGAAACCAGTGCAACTCTTCAGCCTGCTTGGTCCACCACGCCTGCGGGTCGCGCGCCGCCTGCTCGTAGACCGCGGGGTCTTTCAGCAGCGCTCGCTGGTGAAACTCGTTCGGGGGGTCGAACGTCTCGACGTCGAGCAGCCCCGCAAGCTCCTGGTCGAGCACCTCGCCGGTGGACGACTCCGATCCGATCGCCATAACTGGACCCTACCGCCCGCTCAACGGCACCACGCGGGTCTACTCCGGCCGCAGTCCTTCTCCGCTACGCGAGCCGCGCTTGCGCCGGCGCTTGCGTGAGGCAGGGCCATTCGCCGCCGGCACGGCCGGCGCGGGCGTCACATCGATCCCAGCCGAGGCGAGGGCCGGCTTGCCGTCCCCCGCTCGCTTGGCGGCTCGCATGTCGGCCTGGGAAGGCCACGGTCGCGCCTCTCCCGCGGCCCACGCCGGTGGCTCGGCGTTGGGCCAGCGACCTACGTAGAGAATGCCCATCATCACCATCCAGAACGCGGGCACGACCTCGAGCTCGGCCCCTCCGATCGGCAGGAAGATCAGCACACCCGTAAACATGCCGAGGATCGCCATCCAGCGCGGCAGGAGCCCAACGCGCAGCGCATTGATCATCACCCCAATCATCCCCGCTGCAAGCGCAAGCCCCGCGAACAGATCCAGGTAGTCGACGGCCACGTTCGCCGTGCCCTTAGTGAGCGCCTGATCGACGGCATGGTTGGAGAAGTCATGGCCCACCGCGAAGCTATGCGTCTCGATCGCGCTCACCACCTGATGGCCGATGCTGACGAGTGCCACCGCAACTCCCCCGTAGAGCACGAGCGGGCGTGCCGCGACCCACACCCCGGACCGCCGAAAACGAGTGGCGTCGAGCAACAGCAACAGGATCAGCGTGAGCGTGGCGATCGCGATCGCGGCGAGCACGCTGCCGGCGAGGAGCGCAAAGGCGTGCTGGCTGATGAATTTGACCTCCGTCGCGCGCGGGCTCACAGCTGGGTTGGCAACACCTGACAGCGCTGGTGCGAGCCCCTCGAGCAGGCCCACGGTCGGCGCGCCATTGAGCGTGGAAGAGATGATGATCCCGCTCAGGAGGTAGAGAAACCCTCCGGCGAAAGCCGGGACCGCCAGGCGGGCGCGGCGCTCGGACTCGCTGGCCACCTGTTCTTTGATCTCGCTTGCGCTGGGCATGAGCAAAGCGCAGTCTATGATGAGCGCATGGAAAGTGGTGGTCTCGGAGACCTCTTCGGCGATCCCGAGGAGCTGCAGCGGCGCTTGGCGGAGTTTGCCGAGCAGATGCAGGGCAACCAGCGCCTCGCGTGGGCGGACAACGCGATCAAGCTCGCGGTCGACATGACGGTTGCCGCTGTCGAGCGCATCAACCTGCAGGGCAACGCCGAGGCCCAGGCCGAGCAGATCCGCACGGTGATGGCACGCGTCTTTCCCGAGGCCGTCACGCTCGTGCGCGAGGCCCGCGAGGGGCTTCAGTAGCGCGTAGGGAAGCTGGACTGGCGGCGAGCGTCCGGCGGCTCGGGTGCGGGATCCTCGCCCAGCGGTATCCCGGCGCGCTCGGCTTCACGCTCGGCATCGCGCGAGGCACGCCCAGCGTGAAGCACCTCCTTGAACGAGCGAAAGCGAAAGATGAGGATGACCGCGCCCAGCCCCGTAAGCGCGGTGAAAGCCGCGATCGCGATTTGCTGGCCGACCGAGTAGGCCGCCACCACCGCCGTGGGCGCGGATGTCGCGAAGACCTTCACGAGCAGCGCCTGCTGCACCCCCGCCCCACCGGGCGTGAACGGCACCGCGCCCGCCACCTGGTTGACGGCGAACACGAGCATCACGTTCTTGACCGAGCCGCCGACGCGGAATGCGTCGAGCAGAAACCAGAAGGCGGTGAACCTGCACATCCACGCAGCCGCCTGCCAGGCCGCGACCTCGCGTACGTAGCGAGGCCGATCTGAGAGGATCGTCACACCCTGGCGCACGCGCGCCCAGAAGGCCTGCACACGGACCGACAGCAGCGCAAATGCCACCAGGCCGATGACCGCCAGTGCTGTGATCAGAAACAGGGTGAAGCGGAAGTGCTCGGCCAGGAAGGAGATGTCGAACGAGTTCAGCTTGGAGAAGTCTGGCGGACTGGGAAAGACCCCCTGGGTGAACGCGAAGATCAACACGAGCACACCAACGCTCGCGTCGAAGATCGACTCCACGAAGAACGCGGCAGCCACCGTCGGATAGCTCGATCCCGGAATCGAGGAGCGCGTGAGGAACAGCTTGATCACGTCACCACCGCGCGCCGGAACCACGTTGTTGAAGCCAACCGCCGCGAAGTACGCGCCCCAGATGCGCCGCCACTGGAAGCGCACCGCCGGATAGGCGGCACGCAGGCTGTGGAAGAACGCACGCGAGCGCAGCGTGAGGTTCAACCCGAAGAAGGCCAACCCCAGTAGCAGGGCCACCCAGTGGACCGCCGCTAGATCGGAGAAGAACTGCCCGGCCGCTTCAAAGAACGAGTTGAGGCTGTGGCCGATCGAGGTTGACGCCGGGAGCGTGAGCACAGCGTCAAGCGTACGGGGCGGACGGTGCTATACAAAGATCGGATGGCATCACGCGCTAATGCCTCCCCGGGAGGCCTTACGGTCGCGGTCACGGGTCCCACCGGCGAGATGGGCCAAGCGGTCCTAGCCGCACTCGAGCGCTCACGCGAGGTGGGACAGGTGCTGGGCATGGCTCGCCGGCCATTCGACCCCGTGCAGCGTGGCTGGAAGAAGGTTTCCTACCGGCAGGGCGACGTCCTTGACCGCCGAGCGGTGGCGGATCTCGTGAAGGACGCGGACGTGGTCGTGCATCTGGCCTTCATGATCATGGGTGGAGCACAGGAGAGCCGCGTGGTGAACCTCGACGGCTCGCGCAACGTGTTCAGCGCCGCCGTTTCAGCCGGCGTCAAGCGGCTCATCTACGCCTCCTCGGTGGCCGCCTACGGCTTCCATCGCGAGAACCCCCAGCCGCTCACCGAGGACGTTCCCGCGCGCGGGACGGCCGCTCACTACTACTCAGCCCAGAAGGCGGAGGTGGAGGCGCTGTTCCAGGAGACGCTCATCGGCGGCGCAACCGCGGCTTATGTCTTCCGGCCCTGCATCGTCGGCGGACCGGACGCGCCGTTGCTGATCGACAGCCTGCCCTACACACAGATCTCCGAGCGGCTGCCGGGACCAGTCGTGAGTCTGCTCGACGGCGTGCCGATCCTCAAGCCGGTGCTGCCCGATCCGGGCGTCCCCTTCCAGCTGGTACACCACGATGACGTGGCCAGCGCGATGCGCGCCGCGGTGCTTGGCCGGGGCACTCCCGGGATCTATAACCTCGCCGGGGCCGGGCAGCTCACCGTCAAGCAACTCGCCGAAGAGCTCGGCTGGTATGCGATTCCGGTTCCCGAGCTGGCCCTCGACGCCGTCGCGGAGATGATCTCCCGGCTCGGCTTCCTCCCCGCGCAGGCACAGTGGATCGCTGCTTTTCGCGAGCCCGTGATCATGGATACGAGCAAGGCCCGGCGCGAGCTTCGCTGGCGCCCCAAGCACAACGCCCTCGAGACCCTGCGCGAGACGATCACATCGGCCCGGCTGGACCGTCTCATCCGGTAGCCGTCCGGCCTCCAGCTGGGGTACCCACCTCCGCCAGCCATGTCGCAGACTTTGACACCCTCAGCCAATCCGGCCTGCGGCCGGAGGGGACCCACCTCCACCAGCCATATGGCCATGAGTTGGTCCGGCCTTCGGCCGGAGGGGACCCACCTCCACCAGCCATGTGACCATGAGTTGGTCCGGCCTTCCGCCGGGGGACCCACCTCCACCAGCCATGTGACCATGAGTTGGTCCGGCCTTCCGCCGGAGGGGGCCCACCTCCGCCGGCCATGTGGCCGGCTCCGGCACCCCAGGGCACCCCGGGGCACCCCTGGCCGGGGCGGTCCGTAGGCTACAGCAGCGAGTGAGCGTCTCTGATGACATCCACATACCCTCAATGGAGGCGGGCGTGGCCGTCGTCACCGACAGCACGCCGTACCTGCCTGCACAGTTGATCGACCTGTGGGGGGTTCAGCAGATCAGCCTATATGTGGGCTGGGAGGGCGATCTGCGACCTGAGCACGAGTACGACGACCTCAATGCGTTCTACACGCGGCTGCGGGACTCCCCACAACTGCCCACTACCTCACAGCCCTCGGTAGGAGATTTCCTCGCCTGCTATCAGCCACTCGTGAGCGCCGGCCGCGATGTCCTCTCCCTGCATCTCGCCGCCGGCCTGTCGGGCACGTGCGAGAGCGCACGCGAAGCGGCGCAGATTGTTGCCGACGAAGGGCATCGCGGACGAGTTGAGGTGCTCGACAGCCAGACCGGCGCCGGTGGCCTCGGCTGCATGGTGATCGTCGCCGCGAGTGTCGCCAAGCAGGGCGCCGGGCTCGACGAGGCGATCGACGCCGTCCGACGCGCCCGGGAGAGCCTCGACATCTGGTTCTGCCTCGATACGCTCGAGTACCTGCGCCGTGGGGGACGGATCGGGGCGGCTCAGGCGATGGTGGGAACGGCGCTGAAGATCAAGCCGATCCTCACATTCGGCACGGAGATCGCCCCCGTCGGCCGTGTTCGCACACATAGAAGAGCGTTGGAGCGAATGGTCGAGTATCTGAGAGAGCTGCATGAGCGTGGCGCCACCGACTGGATCGTCCAGCACGCCCAAGCGCCCAAAGATGCCGAGTCGTTGGTTGCCGAGGGCTCAGCGATCTTCGGCTCAGAACCGTTGTTTTGCACGGAGGTTGGACCCGTGCTCGGCGCCCACCTCGGGTCCGGCATGCTCGTCGGCGGGATGACTCGCTGAGCACTCTCAGAGCGCCTAACGAAATAGGCGGTGTGGCCGGGGCGTTCATGGACCAAGCTGGGGATCGGATGCCCGCCCACCCGGCGAAGCGCATGCTGGTGGCATGTGTAAGCCGTCACGTGGCGACGATCGAAGATCCACGGGATCTTCGATCGGTGTCCAGCGCCGCGTCCAGGGACGCATCCGGACGTGCCGATCTTTTCGTTAGGCGCTCTTCGCTCAAACGCGCTCTCGGAACGTCACTTGCGCTTGGGCACGGCACCGTGTAGGTGACCGGGACGGTTCACCGCTCAGGAATTTCCTCCAGCGCCTTCAGCACCAGTTCGTCGTGCTCGGCTGGCTTGACCTTACGCAGGACCTCGGCGACCTTGCCGTCGGAGTCGATGACGAAGGTCGTGCGCTCTGCGCCCATATAGGTTTTCCCGTACATCGACTTCTCGACCCAGACGCCGTAGGCGTCTGCCACCTCATGCCCCTCATCGGCCAACAGGGCAAAGTTCAGCCCCTCCTTGTCGTGGAACTTCTTGACCTTGGCGACAGGATCCGGGGAGATCCCCAGCACAGTGGCGCCCCTCTTGGCGTAGTCGGCCCGATGGTCGCGCACTCCGCAGGCCTGGACGGTACAGCCTGGGGTTGCAGCCTTCGGGTAGAAATACACGACAACTGGCTGCCCGCGGAAGTCGGAGAGCTTTACGTGGTTGCCGTCCTGGTCGGGCAACTCGAAGTCCGGCGCATGTTGACCCTGCTCGACCATTCGCGTCCTCTCTACTTCAATAGCTTTGACATCCGGCGATCCTTGAGTACCCGCCCTTCCGTCTGGCATGAGGGACAATAGGCGATGATGTAGTCCTCGAAATGGACCGCCTCGAGCGTGGTGGCACAACGCGGGCAGGGCTCGCCCTCGTGCCTGTGGACGCGTAGTGGCATCGGCAGCTTGTCGGGAATCGGCAGGCTCACCACCTGCTCGTAATGGGCAATGGCCGAATCTAGTGTCTCCATCATGGCGACCTTCAGCCGCTCGGTCTCTTCAGCATCGAGGTCTGCGCCGCGCTTGTAGGGCGAGAGCAAGGAGTGCCATAGGATCTCGTCGACCCAGGAACGCCCGATGCCTGCTATGACCCGCTGATCGCGCAGCAGCGCATGCAACGGCCGCGGCGCATCCAGCAGATCCTCGAGCGACGGGGGATCCGGCCAGGCTTCGGGTCCGAGTGTCGAGAGCGAGCTGTCTTGCTCTAGCTCGCTGGAGCTGAGCAGCTTTACCCAGGCGGCCTGCTTGGAGCCGAACTCACGTAGCCGCAGCTCGGCCTCGTCCCCATCTCCCCCACCGACACGGACACCTACGAGCAGCCGCGAGGTACGGTCACGCGGGCCGGCACACTTGCCGTAGAGCTGCAGGCGTCCCGCGGACATCAGGTGAATCAGCAGCGCCAGTCCGCCAGATGCCTCGACGATCAGGTGCTTGCCGCGCCGGCGCACCCGGGTGATCTCGCGACCCTCGAGCTCAGACAGCGGCGGGTCGAACGTCTTCAGTGCATTGATCCCCGGCGCTGTCGCGGACTCGATCGCCGCCCCCCTCAAAGCGGCGTCGAGCAGGCGCGCGGTGATCTCGACCTCGGGCAGCTCTGGCATCGCCTCTCATCGTAGGAGGCAATGCAGGTCGATGAGTACTGCGCCCTGAGGCGGTCGTGGGTTGAGGGGCGCGAACTCGGGACAGCGAAGTGTGCGACGCACAGACGCTGGCCGATCGGAGATTCCGTCGATCGATCTCCGATCGGTAAGGACAAAGCCTCCGCGAAACGCCCAGAGTCGTCTCAGTGAGCGGCGATCGGCGGACCTTCGTACTTCACGCCGCTCGGGCTGACCCAGCGCACGCGCCAGTGAGAGCCCTGCGTGGAAGAGTTGAAGCTCCAGTAGCCGAGGCCGTTGGTCGTGACCGTCTTCAGCTTGCTGTACCTCTTCGCGCCCTTGCGCAGCACGAGCACCGTCAACTTCGTCGCACCGGTAGCGGGACGCACCAGGCCCCACAGCGCCACGCCATGGCTGCGCTTGGTGACCGTGAGCGGAATCGGCCAGCCGAAGTAGAGCGGCTTGGCAGCCCCGCTGATGTACTCCAACCCGGTCTGAAAGCCGACCGTCCCGCCGTGCACGCTCGAGCCAGGTGCCCCGCCGATCGCATCGTCTTTGAGCAGGTACTGGGAGAACGCAGCCACGCGCGGGTTGGAGTAGGCGATGTGTTCGGAGATCGCATCGAATTCGGCCTGCTTGGCGACCGAGACCCCGAGGTACTTGTTCGGGAAGCTCTGCACTCCGAACTCAGTCAGGTAGACCGGCAGACCCGCCGGGATCGCGTGAGCGTGTGCGGCTTTGTCCAGCGCGCTTGTGAGGCGCGAGAGCACGCCGATCGTCACGTTATCGCTTCCGGGCGTGTGGTAGTAGGGGCCTGCTGGAGTCGTGTACGCGTGGTGTGCGTAGCCGGACATCTGCAGCGGGCCGCACGAGCCGGATTTCTTGTACTTAGCGTTCAGGCACAGTGCTTCGCGCAGGAACGCGAGCGGCGCGACGTCGTGGAGCAACGCCTTGGACCCTTCACTGCGCAGCAGGCTCTTGACCGAGTCATAGCCAGTGGGCGCCGTCTCACCAAAGAGCACCTTCGGGTGTTCCATCCCGGCGGCCTGGAGCCCCGCGTAGCCGGCCTGGTAGAGGCCACGGTAGATGCGCGGCGACGCGGGCGTACCGTTGGAGTTGAACTGCGGCGATAGAAAGGCGGGGTGGTTGGGCTCGTTCCAGATCGCGAAGAGCGAGACCTCAGAGCCGTAGTGGCGCCCGACGGCGGTCATGAATTCCTGGAAGTCCTGGTAGTCCGGGCGCATGATGAAGGGAGCTTTGCCGTTCGATGTCGCCCAACGCGGCACCGGCGAGGTCACGGTCAGCAGCACCGGCCAGTGCAGCCGCTTGGCTTCGGCAAGCAGCGCGTCGTACTGGCCCCAGTTGTAGCTGGCCGGGTTGGTAGCTTCGAAGTTCGGGCGAGTGGCGCTGTTGGCGTCAGGCGCGACTTCTTCCCAGTAGAGCTCGACACGCAGGGCTTTGACGCCACGCGACTGCAGCTGTTCAAGCGCATGCGGGCGCGTAACCGGGCTGAGCAGGTCGGCGGCGCCCTCGAAGTAGACGGTCTCGTTGTGGGAGGCCAAAGCGGCGGGGACACTCGTCAAGAGGCCGAGCACCGAGATAAGCAGCGTGAGGAGAAGTGAGCGTATACGAGACATGGTCGCTTGAGACACGTGAGCGCAAAGAAGGTTGCGGTCTTTGTAGCGTTCGGCCTGTGAGCACTTCAATCGCACCGGATGACATCGTCCAGACCTCTGCGGAGGCAGAGGGTAACAGCCGCCCGCCGCTGCTCGTGCTGGAGCCCCTGCGGCGGTTCTTAGATGCTCACGAACTTGGCGCGGGCGAGATCGAGGCGAGCCCGATCGGTGAGGGCCACTCGAACGTGACCTACCTGATCGAGCGCTCCGGCGCGGAGATCGTCCTGCGCCGCCCACCACGACCGCCGCTGCCCCCGAGCGCGCACGACGTCCTGCGCGAGGCGCGCCTGCTGCGCGCGCTGAAGGACACGCCCGCACGCGTGCCGGAGGTGCTCGCCGTCTGCGAGGACCCTGGCGTCATCGGCTGCCCGTTCTATGTGATGGAGAGGGTCGCCGGTGAGGCGATCGTCGCGAGCCTCCCCCCCGCGTTGGACACACCTCCCGAACGCCGCAGAATCGGCGAGCAACTGATCGACGCGCTCGTGGAGATTCATGCAGTGGACTGGCGGGCGGTGGATCTAGAGGGCTTCGGCAAGCCGGTCGGCTACCTCGAGCGCCAGCTGAGGAGATTCACGGGGCTGTGGGAGCTCAACAAGACACGTGAGATCCCGGCGGTCGAGCGCGTCGGAAGCTGGCTGGCCGAGAAAATGCCCAGCTCCGGCCCGGCCACGATCGTGCACGGGGATTTTCGCCTCGGCAACACGATGTTCGCCACCCAGGCTCCCGCGCGCCTCGAGGCGGTGCTCGACTGGGAGATGGCCACGATTGGCGACCCGCTGGCCGACCTCGGCTACCTGTGCATGATGTGGACCGAGGCGGGCGACCCTGAAGGAGGCATGCGCAAGCACCTCGGTAGGGTCACCCGGGCCGAGGGCTTTCTGACGCGCGCCGAGCTGATCGCGCGCTATGAGGAGCGCTCGGGCCGCTCGATGAGCGATATCCGTTGGTACACAACCCTCGCGCTGTGGAAGACCGTGGTGTTCATGGAGGGCAACTACAAGCGCGCGATCGCCGGCACGACCGACGATCCCTATCTCAAGCAGTTCGGCGACGGCGTGCTCGAGCTCGCCCACCAGGCCGAGGAGGTGGCGCTCGGTGGGGACTGAGGAGCGGGCAGGCGACCACGAGGGGGGCGTAGACGACGGTGCGGCGCCTCGCGAGGGTTTGCTGATCGACTGGGGCGGGGTGCTGACGAGCAACCTGTTCGCCTCGTTCCACGCCTACTGCGTCGCGACCGAGATCGATCCGCAGACGCTGGGGGAACGATTCAAAGCCGACCCGGACTTCCGTGAGCTGCTGATCGCGCTGGAGAAGGGCGAGCTCGACGAGCCGGCCTTCGAGCTGCGCTTCGCGGCGCTGCTCGATGTCGAGCCCGATGGCCTGATCGACGGTCTGTTCGCCGGCGTAACGCCCGACCTCTCGATGCTCGACGCCGTGCGCCGCGCGCACGCCGCTGGCGTCCGCACCGCGCTCGTCTCGAACTCCTGGGGCGTCCACCGCTATCCCCACGAGCTGTTCGACGAGCTGTTCGACGGCATCGTGATCTCCGGCGAGCTCGGCATTCGCAAGCCCTCCCGCCGCATGTACGAGCTCGGCGCCGAGCGCGCGGGCGTGCCGGCGGCCGAGTGCGTCTACGTCGATGACCTGCCGTTCAACCTCACACCGGCCCAGGAGCTCGGCATGGCGACCGTCCACCACACCAGCGCCGAGACGACGATCCCCGAGCTCGAGCGCCTGCTGGGGATCGCCCTGCGCGAGACCGCAGGCGAGGGCGTGTCCTAGTCTCGTTTACCGCGGCCGTAGAGCAGCTTCAGCATCCGGCCCAGCCGCTTCGTCCCGCGGCGTGAGTAGGGGAAGAAGTGCGGTTCGCGCTTGAGCGACAGGCGCGGCGAGGTGACCACGATCGCCTGCTGAGAGCAGTACTTGCGGATCCCCCCCGTGCCATGGCGCGAGCCCAACCCCGATGCCTTCACGCCACCCATCGGCAGCTCCAGCGCCGCATAGCTGATGATCGCGTCGTTGACGTCGACCGTGCCCGAGCGCACCCGGCGCGCAATCTCCTCACCCTTGGCGGTGTCCTTTGTAAATACCGAGCCGGACAGACCGTAGGGTGAGTCGTTGGCCAGGCGGATGGCCTCCTCGGCGTCGGAGACCTTCATGATCGGCAACGTGGGTCCAAACGTCTCCTCGGTCATGATCTTCATCTCGTGATCCACATCAACGAGCACGGTGGGCTCGAAGAAGTGCCCGGAGCCAGTGCCGCGGTGGCCGCCTAGGAGGACCTTCGCTCCCTTTGCGACCGCGTCGTTGACATGGTCCTCGACGACGTCAACCTGAGGGGGAAACGTCATCGATCCAACCTCGACGGTGCCGGGACCCCCGTCGGGCTTGCCCTGACGCAACGCGCGCACCTTGTCGGTGACCTTGGCAACGAACTCGTCGTAGACAGGCTCCTCGACGTACACGCGCTCGATCGAGATGCACGTCTGACCGGAGTTCTGCATCGAGTAGTAGGTGGCGACGTTCGCCGCGCGCTCGAGGTCGGCGTCGGCGAGGACGATCATCGGATCCTTGCCGCCCAGCTCCAATGAGGCCGGGATCAACCGCCGCGCCGCCGCTTCGGCGACCTTGCGCCCGGTCTTCGTGGATCCGGTGAACATGATCATGTCCACCTGCTCGATCAACGCCGCGCCGGTCTCCCCGCGGCCGGTGGCCACCGCGAAGACGTCCGCGGGCATGCCGCACTCGCGCAGCCCATCGGCGAGCAGCAGCGAGGTCAGCGGAGTGATCTCCGAGGGCTTGAGGATCACGCTGTTCCCGGCGGCCAGCGCCGGGATGCAATCCCCGAACGAGTTGGTCAGCGGGTAGTTCCACGGGCCGATCACACCGATCAGACCGAGTGGCTGGTAGCGCAGGATCAGCTTGCGTCCCTTCACGAGCAGCGAGCTCGTCCGCACCCGCTCGTCGGCCAGGTATCGCTCCGCGTGCTTGGCCCAGAAGCCGAAGGCGGCGCCTCCGTATGAGATCTCCGCCAACTGCGCGTCCTCATAGGTCTTGCCGGTCTCCGAGACGATCGTCTGGATGATCCGCTCAGAGTTGTCCATCACCCACTTCTGCATGCGCAACAGCACGCGTGCGCGGCCCTCGAAGCCGAACGCCTCCCAGCCGGGCTGCGCCGCGCGTCCGCGCGTGGCCATCTCCGCGACGGCGTCCGCGCCGAGATCGGGAACCGTGCTGAGGATCTG
Source organism: Solirubrobacteraceae bacterium (assembly GCA_036744995.1). Lineage (GTDB taxonomy): Bacteria > Actinomycetota > Thermoleophilia > Solirubrobacterales > Solirubrobacteraceae > Palsa-744. Next base: position 17,490 of record DAIOGX010000035.1, read on the forward strand.
CCCGGTCGCGGGGTTCTCGACGGGAATCTCCGGGCGGGCGGGATCCTCATCCTGCGCGACGCCGTTGCGGGCTTGGAGTATCTCCTGCTCAACGTGCTGCTCGACGGTCGCCATCTCGGCCTCCCCTTCGTTCGCTCGTGCTGAAGAGGCTACTCCGACAGCTCGATCGAGGCGATGCCGATCGAGTCGACGGGACGGTCTCCACCGTCGGTGGCAACTTCCTCGAGCTTGTCCACCACGTCCATCCCATCCGTCACCTGCCCGAACACCGTGTGCTTGCCGTCCAGCCACGGGGCCTTCTCGGTCGTGACGATGAAGAACTGCGAGCCGTTCGTATGCGGTCCGGCGTTCGCCATCGCCAGCGCGCCGCGCACGATCTTGTGTGGGTTGATCTCGTCCTCGAACTGATACCCCGGGCCGCCGGTGCCCGTCCCCTGCGGACAACCGCCTTGGATCATGAAGTCTTTGATCACGCGGTGAAACGTGAGCCCGTCGTAGAAGCCGTCGCTCGAGAGCTTGCGAAAGTTCGCGACCGTCTTCGGCGCGTCTTCGTCGAACAGCTCAAACGTGATCGCGCCCTCGGTGGTCTGCATCGTGGCAGTTGACATCGAAAGGTCTCCTCAACTTGACATGGTGGACGACGAGCCACGATAGCGAGCAACCGTAGGCAGAGCCCACTGCCCGATACTCAGGCGGGGACCCGCTCGAGGCTCAAGGATTGTCCACCCGCCCGAGATCCCATCTCGCGCCCGTTGAGTGCCTCGATGACCCTGTCCGCCTCCGATGCGGGAACCGAAAGGAACGAAAAGCGATCGAGCACGAGCACGTCGCGCACCGCCTCTCCGTCGAGACCCGCGGATGATGTCACCGCACCGACGATGTCGGCCACCTGCAGCCCGGCGGCCCGCCCGCCGCCAAGCACTAGCTTGACGTAGGCCTCCTCGCCGTCCTTGCGCGAGATGCCCGGCTTCGAATGTCGCCGCGGACGCTCCTTCACCGGCGTCGGCGCGCTCTCCGCGCCAGGCTCCCACGCCGCGATCGACATCCCGATGTGGCGCTCGATCGCTACCAGCTCGCGCTTCTGACGATCCTCCACGAACGTGATCGCCCGACCCGAGCGTCCGACCCTGCCGGTGCGCCCGATGCGGTGCACGTAGGTGTCGGGGCTCGTCGGCACGTCGTAGTTGATCACGTGCGTCACCGTCGATATATCGAGGCCGCGCGCTGCCACATCGGTCGCTACGAGGATCGGCACGCGCCCGCCCTTGAACGCGAGCATCACGCCATCACGCGAGCCCTGGCTCATGTCGCCATGCAGCGCTCTCACGTTCATACCGCGGTCGCGCAGCGTGCGGAACAGCTGGTCGCAGCGGATCTTCGTGCGCACGAACACGATCGCCTGCTCCGGCTTCTCCGCGCGCAGCACCTCCACCAGCTTGTCCGCCTTCTGCTTGGTCTCCACCGGGAGCTGAAACTGCGCGACCGTATCGATCGTCAGCGTCGCCGCCTCGACCTGGATCGTGACCGGGTCATACAGGTACCTGTCTGCCAACTGGCGGATCGGTGGCGGCATCGTGGCTGAGAACAGGGCCGTCTGGCGTCCCGACGGTGTCAGCGACAGGATTTTCTCGACGTCCTCCAGAAAGCCTAGATCGAGCATCTCGTCGGCCTCGTCGAGCACGACAAAACGACAGTCGTGCAATATCAGCGAATGGCGGGAAATCAAGTCGAGCACGCGTCCCACCGTCCCCACGACAACGTGTCCACCAGCCCGTAGCTGTGCCTGTTGAGTACGGATCGGCGCGCCGCCGAAGACCGCGACCACGTCGATTCCCTTGTGTGCCCCATACGTCCTCAGCGCCTGCGTTACCTGGATGCACAGCTCGCGCGTGGGCGTCAGCACGAGCGCCTGCACCTCGGCTAGCTCGGGGTCGATGTACTCGGCGATCGGCAACCCGAACGCCGCCGTCTTGCCCGTCCCGGTCTGTGCCTGGCCGATCACGTCCCTGCCTTCGAGCACCGACGGGATCGCCTGTTCCTGGATCGGGCTCGGCGACTCGTACCCCACGTCGCGCAGGGCCTTCAGTGTGGACTCGGACAGCCCGAGCTCGGCAAAAGTGCTCATCGTTCGGGAGGAGCTTACGCGTCAGGCGGCAGGGTCGAGTAACAGCTTGCCCATCGTGCGTCGCGCGCGTAGGTCGATGTGCGCCTGGGCGGCCTGCTCCAGCGGGTAAGTGTGTCCGACAACCGCCTGCAACTCGCCGCGCGACGCACGCGCGAACAGATCGGATAACGCGTCTGTGAACATCCCCGGCCGCTGTAAGCAGTGGAACAGATAGAAGCCGACTACCGCGCGCGAGTGGCGCAGCAGCGAGCCGGTGGAGACGCGGCGGGGCTGCTCCGAGGCGATGCCGCAGACGACGACCCGCCCGAATGGCGCCAGCGCGGCGTAGGAGGCGTCGAACACCTCGCCGCCGGACATCTCGAATACGACGTCTACCTTCTGACCCTCGTTCGCCTCGATCAGCCGCTCGCAAAGCCCCTCCGGCGCCGAGTCGATCGCGACATCCGCACCGAGCTGCAGGGCGAGCTTGCGCTTCTCCTCGCTCGACGCCGTCGCGATCACACGACCCGCGCCAAGCGCATGTCCGAGCTGCACCGCGAGCGAGCCGACACCCCCGGCGGCGGCATGGACGACGACGCTCTCCCCCTCGGCCACGTGTCCCGAGGTGCGGTACAGGTGCCAGGCGGTCGTGCCCTGCACGATCAGCGCCAGCGCGGTCCCGTCATCGAGCTCCTCAGGGATCGGGAAGATCAGCCCCTTGGGCGCAATCGCGTACTCGGCGTAGCCGCCCGTGCCCACGAGCGCCAGCACCCGCTCGCCGGTGTCCTCGCGGATACCCGCCACCTCGCCGCCGGGCACGAGCGGCAGCGTGGCCTTCTGCACATAGGAGTTGGTGCGCGTGTGCGTGTCCGCGAAGTTCAGCCCCGCGCGAGTGACCCTGATCAGTGCCTCCTGCGGCCCCGGCTCGGGCGCTGGAAGCTCCGCAAGCCTCAACACCTCCGGGCCACCGAACTCGGTCATCTGGATCGCACGCATGGACCGTCAGGCTAGCGGGTGCTCTAAGGTGCCAGCCCATGTCGATCACCGTGGTTGGATCCATCGCCTACGACGCCGTCAAGACGCCATTCGGTGAGCGCGAGCGCATGCTCGGCGGCGCCGCCGTGCACTTCGCGCTGGCCGCCTCCTTCTTCGCCGAGGTGCGCGTCGTCGGCCCCGTCGGCGATGACTTCGGCGAGGCCGAGCTCGATGTGCTGCGCAGTCGCGGAGTGAATATCTCAGACATCGAGCGCGTCGCCGGCGGCAAGACCTTCTTCTGGCGCGGTGAGTACGGCTGGGATCTCAATTCGCGCGAGACGCTCGACACCCAGCTAGGGGTGTTCGAGGGCTTCCAACCAAAGCTGTCTGCAACCTCGCGCTCCAGCGACGTGCTGTTCCTGGCGAATATCCAGCCCGATCTGCAACGCGAGGTGCGCACGCAACTGCCCGGGGCGCGGTTCGTCGCGCTTGACTCGATGAACCTGTGGATCGACATCGCGCGCGACTCACTCGTGCAGGCGATCGAGTCGGTGGACTGCGTGATTCTCAACGACTCAGAGCTGCGCCAGCTCACGGGCAAGCCCAACCTCCTCGCCGCTGCGCAAGAGATCCTCTCCTGGGCGCCCGCCGACGAAGAGCGGCCCGGGGTGGGTGGGCCTCAGGTCATCGTCGCAAAGCAAGGTGAGTACGGCGCGGCGCTCGTCACGCGGGATGGTTTCTTCGCGCTGCCGGCCTATCCGCTGGAGACGGTGATCGACCCGACTGGTGCGGGCGACACGTTCGCCGGCGGGCTCGTCGGCTACATCGCCGCTCACCCCGACGAGGACCTCTCTGATGAGCTGCTGCGCCGCGCGATGGCCCACGGCACCGCGCTTGCTTCGTTCAACGTCGAGGCCTTCGGCACCGAGCGCATCGAATCTCTCAGCGGCGAGGAGATCGCCGCGCGCGTGGAAGAGCTGCGCGATATCACCCAGTTCAGCGGCGCTCCGCTCAAGCTGCGCGGCTGACCATCACCCGGATCATCGTGGTGGAAGCAGTTACCTCTCGCGAGTCGCGGGTAGTACGATCCCGGGAAGTGACTACTTGGACCTTCATCTGGCTGATGGTCTTCTTGAAGATCCCGATCGTCGCGCTGTTCCTGTTGGTGCGCTGGGCGGTGCGCGAACCCGAGGCCACGACCGACGAGGATGGCGGCATCGGGGTGGGCGGGCCCCGTGTCGGCGGGCCTCGGGTGGGCGGGCCCCACATCAACCTACCGCACCCCTACCACCCACGCTCGCGCCGGGGTGGACGGGGCCCGATCATCCCCCGCCGCGGCCCCCACGGCGACCTCGCGCCGTCCTCGCCCCGCCGCATGCGCACGGCCGCGAGGAGCGGGCGCCTGGTTCAGCGTTGAGCGCAGCACACGCGCGACGTTGAGCGCAGCACACATGCGAGAATCCCGCGCATGAGCGCGCAAACCCTGTCGATCACCGACAACCGCACGGGCAAGATCTATGAGCTGCCGGTGATAGACGGCACCGTCCGCGCCATGGATCTGCGCCAGATCAAGACCGACGACGCGGACTTCGGGCTGATGGCCTACGACCCCGCCTACACCAACACCGCCTCGTGCCGCTCGGCGATCACCTACATCGACGGCGAGGCCGGGATCCTCCAGCATCGCGGCTACCCGATCGAGCAGCTGTGCGAGCACTCCACATA